>NZ_JAOVQO010000018.1:0-122857 GCF_025673475.1 Albidovulum salinarum
GACCCTCTGCGCCCGCTTCCCGCTCTACCCGAGCCTCTGAGCCCGGCGAGACCCGAACACGGCAAGGCCCCCGCGACAACGCGGGGGCTTTGTCTTTGGGGGCACAACGCGCAATGGTCCGGTTCGAAGGACGAACCTGACGTTTGATGTTCCTCGAAGAAGCATTTTTACTCTGCCGGCATCTGGCGTACGTCGCCCTGTGCGGGGCGGATGTAGAGCGACCGGATCCTTGCCCAGAAAGTCGCGCGGAGGGATGCACGCCCCTGACCGACTTTTCGAAACGGCATTCGTTATTGAGATACCGTTTGTTCTGCCGGTCACGCTCTTTCGCGGCATCGAGCGCGTTCATAAATGCGCCGGGAACTGTTGCGTCATAAAGTATCTCGTGCAGCATCTGACTTCTCCTTTTGGGAAGCGACGGCTGGTCCGCCGCACCAACGAAGATCAGTCTCCACGTCGCCTGTGATTGTCCCGTCAGCGCGGTCGTGAGTGGGCACTTGCGAGCGCTAGGACAAACGTGATTTCGCCGTTAATAATATCCTGATGATCGTTATTTCGCGCAGCCGAACCAAACCATGCTTCGCTTGAGCCTTTTTGGGCGCTTCTCGCTGACCGATGCGGGCGGTGCCGAAATTCCGATCAGGTCCCAGAAGGCGAAGGCGCTTCTTGCCTATCTTGCGCGGCCTCTTGGGCGGGCGCGGAGCCGGGAGGAAATCGTCGCGCTCCTCTGGTCCGACCGGGCCGAGGCCCAGGAGCGCGCCTCGCTTCGACAGGTGCTGACCGGGCTGCGCAAGGTTCTCGGGGCGAAGGCGGGCATGGCACTGCACACCTCGGATGAGGCGGTGGCCCTGAAGCCCGAGTGTATCGTGCTCGACGCCGGTGCGCCCGGCGAGGAGCTGCTGGCCGGCTTTTCCCTCCGCGACCCCGCCTTCGAGGACTGGCTTCGCGACGAGCGGCTGGCGGAGGAGAATGGCGCCGACACCGGACCGGCCTCGCCCGGCGCGCCGGCGGCTGCGAAGCGCGGTATCGCGGTGCTGCCCTTCGCCAATCTCAGCGGCGACCCGGCGCAGCAATACTTCTCTGATGGTATCACCGAGGACATCATTACCGAGCTCAACCGTTTCCGATCGCTCTTCGTGATTGCGTCGAACTCATCCTTCGCCTTCCGCGAGCGGGAGGTCGACCCGGTCGATGTCGGCGAGAAGCTGGGGGTTCGCTTTCTCGTCCAGGGCAGTGTGCGCAAGGCTGGCAACCGGGTGCGGATTTCGGCCCAACTCATCGACGCCAAGACGGCGGGCCATCTCTGGTCCGACCGCTACGACCGCGAGATTGCCGACATCTTCGCGCTGCAGGACGAGATCGCCGCCAGCGTCGCGACCATGGTCGGGGGCCATGTCGCGACCGCCGACCGGGTCGAGTCGTTGCGCAAGCCGCCGAACGACATCGACGCCCATGATCTGGTGCGCCGGTCCGACTGGCTGTATCTGAGCGACAGCACTTCTCCCGAGATCCGGAGACTCCTGGAAAGGGCGGTCGAGCTCGATCCGAGCTTCGCGGAAGCCCACGCGAAGCTGGCCGCCCATCGGGCCTACGAGGCCTTCACGCAGGCGCTACCGTTATCGGAGGTGGCCGCGGAGGTGCAGCGCCACGCGGCGGCTGCGTCGCGGCTGATTTCAGGCGAGTCGGATGTCCATGTCGAGCTTGCCAAGGCTTATGCGCTGATCGGCGAGCACCCGAGCGCGCGGCATCACCTGCAGCGAGCAATGGCGCTGAATCCCAACAGCTTTGTCACAATGGTGCATGGCGCCGAGACGATGACGCTCCTGGGCGACCATCGCGACGCCCTTGAACTGGTCGAGCTCGCCATGCTGCGGGATCCGTTCAAAGGATTTACCTTCCGGGAAGATCTGTTCGACATCAATTTCATGCTAGGCCGCTACGAGGCAGCCTTGGAGCAGTTCGTCGGCTGGCCCGATCCGGCGATCCACATGAGGCTCGCGAAGGCGGCCGCGCTGGCTCATCTCGGGCGAACGAAGGAGGCCGCAGCCGCGTTGCGCGATCTGGAGGCGCGGCGGCCGAAAGGCTGGGACGCGCGCGTTGTCGCACAGAACTGTTGTCGGATGTGCGCCCGGCCGGAAGACGGGGAGCGCTGGCTCGAGGGGTTCCGCAAGGCCGGATTGACGGTCTAAACGCTCTGCAAATTGCGGTAGGACCACCTTTCCGGGCTCAAACCGGACCCACACGACTTGCGGACATGCCCTTGTCGTTTGGGGGCCGCAATTCGTTCCGGACCATACCGAGCGCAGCCTCCTCACATCCCGGCCCTCGCCCCGATTTTCCTACGCCGCGCGCTGCCAATCACCTATCCTCGACCGATATGCGGAAAAGCTGAAAGGGCGTCAGGATGGGAAATTGCGTGAAATTGCGGCCCGGCGGGATCTATTCGGGCAAGCAGGGTTTCGATTACTTCGAGGGCATCGCGAAGGAGACCGTCGGTAGCCAGGGCGTCTGCATGCACCTTCTGACGATCCCTCCGGGTGGTCGCGCCAAGGCACACAAGCACGAATCCCACGAAACCGCGATCTATGTGATCTCCGGCTCGGCGAGGATGTACTGGGGTGAGAAGCTGGAACATGTCATGGAAACGAATGCGGGCGACCTGATCTACATCCCCGCCGACACGCCGCATCTGCCCTTCAACGACGGAACGGAGCCCGCCGTCGCAGTGATCGCGCGCACCGATCCGAACGAGCAGGAAAGCGTGGTCCTGCTGCCCGAGCTTGAGGCGCTTGTACCGCGGTGATGCCGAACCGTCGGCGGGACGCGGTCATTTAACGGGTTTGCGCCCGAAGCACGCCCTCGGGCGGGATGGCTTCGGCGATCCGACCGTTCGCAGCCACAGGCGCGGCAAAGCCGACGGCACCCCGGATCAGATCCCCTCGACCACGATGATGTCGTTGTCGCTGGATGCGGTCTGCCATTTCTGGGCATCCCGGTACTCGGGTGAGTTGTAACAGGCCAGTGCCGCCTCGAAGCTGTCGAACTCGATGACGACGTGCCGCTCGCGCGCCTTGCCCGCGAGGCACTCGAACCTGCCACCCCGGACGATGAAGCGCCCGCCGTACTTGTCGAACGGAATCGCGTTCGCCGCCTTGTAACGCTCGTAGGCCGCAGGGTCCGTCACTGTGATGTGGCCGATCCAGTATCCTTTCGCCATTGCGTGCCTCCCTTCGCATGGCGCGAGCGCGCGCTCCAGATCACGCTGCACGAACTTCGGGCATGTCGCAAGTGAAGCCGGACGGAAGTCAGGCCGCGCATTCCGCATCGGGAACCGCAGCAAGGGGGCGACAGCGCCCGCGCTTCGTGCCATCAACGCCCGATGATGACCGGTGGCACCCATCAGATCGAACGCGCGCTTGGCGTCTGGATGCGCGCCCGCCTGCCGCATGGCCTCGCGGAATTCGTGATGTTCATCCTGAAGCAGGGCTGGGCCTCGCTCTTCGGCGGGCTCCTTCTGGCCGCGCTCATCGTCAGCAGGGCGGTCTGGCAGCCGGACTGGGCTCTCCAGCGTTACGACGCGCTCCTGATCTTCGCCGTATCGGTGCAGGCGCTCTTTCTCTGGGCGCGGCTCGAGACCTGGAACGAGGCGAAGGTGATCCTGCTCTTCCACCTCACCGGCACCGCGATGGAGATCTTCAAGACCGGCGCGGGATCCTGGAGCTATCCCGAGCCCGGTCTCCTGAAGCTCTGGGGCGTGCCGCTCTTTTCGGGCTTCATGTATGCCTCGGTCGGCAGCTACATGGCGCGGGTGATCCGGATCTTCCAGATGCGTTTCACCCCCTATCCGCCCTACTGGATGACGGTCGCGCTGGCGGCGGCGATCTACGTCAACTTCTTCGCCCACCACTACCTGCCCGACATCCGCCTGGTCCTCTTCGCCGCGACGGTCCTGCTTTTCGCCCGCACCCGGATCTGGTTCCGGATCGGCGAGCGCGACTACTGGATGCCGCTGCCGGTCGCGGCCCTGCTGACCAGCTTTTTCCTCTGGATCGCCGAGAATGTCGGCACCGGAACCGGAACCTGGCTCTATGCCGGGCAGAACCCGCTCGACCGCGTCTCCTTCGCGAAGCTCGGGTCGTGGTACCTGCTGCTCTACGTGAGCTTCGTCACCGTGACGCTGGTCTACCGAAGCGTTCTCGGGGCCATGGCGCCCGCCGCCGGCGACGCGGTCACAGGAAACCCCGCCACGACAGGAGCGCCGCAACCACAAGGGCGGTGACGAGCAGCCCCGTCGCGATCCCGGTCAGAATGTCCAGGAAAAGCGCCTTGCGGCGCAGCCCGGCGCCGATCGGCTCGAGCTCGCGCCGGCAGCGGTGATAGGCTGCGGCGATCCGCTCGTGGTCGAGCCGCACCCGGAGCTTCGGCACCTGGTCCTCCTCGGCGGCGCGGGCCAGGTAGCCGGCATCGCGGCGCAACTTCCGCGACAGGCCACGCCCGCCGCGCCGCAGCTTCTCGGCGAGTCCGTCGCCCCGGATCCTGAGCCGGTCCTCGAGCAAATCGGCGATCCGCCCGGCCTTCTCGTGCACGGTCGCGTCACGCATGTCTTCCCCTCCGCCGACCAGACTACCGCGCCAGCGCCCGGCCCGCAACGCACTGGAAGCCGGCGCGACGCTCGGCTAGGAAGGGGCATGTTGACCTTCACCGATCACGGCGCTCCGACCGCGCTTCCGACGCTTCTCATCGTGCATGGGCTCTTCGGCTCGGCGCGCAACTGGGGCGCGATCCAGCGCCGTCTCGGCTTCGACCGCCGCGTCGTGGCGGTCGACATGCGCAATCACGGCGAAAGCTTCCGCGCCGAGCGCCACGGCTATCCCGAGATGGCCGGCGACCTCGCCGAGGTGATCGAGGCGATCGGCGGCCCGGTCGACCTCGTCGGCCATTCGATGGGCGGCAAGGCGGCGATGCAACTCGCGCTCACCCGCGGCGACCTCGTCCACCGGCTGGTCGTGGCCGACATCTCGCCGGTCGCCTATGGCCACAGCCAGGTGCCGCTGGTCGAGGCGATGCAGGGGCTCGATCTCAACGGGATCGAGGCGCGGTCGGAGGCGGACAAGCGGCTCGCGGGCGCGGTCGCGGATCCCGGCGTGCGCGCCTTCCTGCTGCAATCGCTCGACCTGAAGGGCGATGCGCCGCGCTGGCGGCTCAATCTCGACGTGCTCGGGCGCGAGATGGACAAGGTCACCGGCTGGCCCGGCACCGGAGGCCGGTTCGAGGGGCCGACGCTGATGCTCGCCGGAGCGCAGTCCGACTACGTTCTCCCCGAGCATCGGGCCGAGACCAAGCGGCTCTTTCCGAATGCCCGGTTCGCTAAGATCCCCGGCGCGGGGCACTGGCTGCATGCCGACAAGCCGCGGGAATTCGAGGCGGCGTTGCGGGCGTTTCTCGCCTGATGCCTAGCAATCGAGATCGAACCACGCCACGCCGGTGTCGCCGGGGATTTGCGTGACCATCGAATTGGAGACCACCCGGCAGCCCGTGACCTCCGCCGCCGCTTCCTCCATCAGCCTTGGCACCGGCGCCCGTTCGGCGCGGGTGAGATAGCCCATCCGCACCACCTCGGCCCGGCTGCCGGCGTGGTAGACGACGAAGCGGATCCCGCCCTTCGTCACCTCGTCGCGGATCGCGCCGAACATGCCCGGCGAGGGCGAGGCGCAGGCGGCGAGGAGGAGGAGGGCGGGCATGAGACGCATGGCGCCACCATGCGCGCCCTTGGTTAACAGCTGCTTAACACCCTGATTCTACCCTTGTAATGCGGCCGCTAAGTGCCCAGAATTGCACGGTATCGAACATGGAGAGATGACGATGCTGCGCCTGACACTGCCACTCCTCGCGCTTCTCGCGCTCGCCGCCTGCGAGACGGTCAAGGGCGCGGGGCGGGACATTGGAACCGCCGGCGACGCGATCAGTTCGGCGGCGCAGGACGTTCAGTCGGGGATCTGAACGGGCTCAGTTGGCGATCCGGCCGGCGAGGCCGGCGGCCGAAGCGCCGATGCCTGAGACGGCCGAGGAGGCCTTGATTTTCGGGGCGGAAGCCGGGGTCAGCCGGAAGCTCGAGCCCGGTTTCTGGCTGTCGTGGAGCGCGTAAAGGCCGAGGATGAGGATCCCGGCGACGAGGAATTTGGCCATGTCGGTCCTCCCGGTTGACCCCGACAAGGTAGCTCCACAATCGGGCGGAAATCGGGCCGGCGGCGGGCGGCTTTCCGTGCAGCCTGCGTCTGCCTTCCGTACAGCACGCGTCCCGACAGCGGGCGCTCAGGCCCGCGCCTCGGGCGTGAGGCCGGCGGCGATCCGGGCGAGGACCTGCTCGGCCTCCTCGGGGTCGAAATCGGTGCCGTAGCGCTTGCGCACCCCGAGGTCGGAGAGGAGATGGTAGCGGGTGGCGGCGACACCGTGGCGGGCGAGGCAGTTCTTCACGCAAGAGAGCGCGCAGCCGTCGAGGGCGACGATGGGGCGGCCGGATTTCGCGGTTCTGACCAGCTTCGGCACGTCGCCGCCGACGCCGGCGATGCAGGACATCTCGGCGAGCCCCTGCCGGTCGAGCCGGATCGCGAGGTGATTGGCCATCTGCGCGGCACTGGAACAGCCCGAGCAGGCATAGACGAGCGGCAGGTGATCGCGTGACGACATGGCGGGCCTCCCCTTCACCGCGCGGCAGGCTAGCAGCGGCGGGGCGGGCCGGACGCTTGGACAAAGTGACGCAAGGGAAGCGGGCGCCCGGAGGACCGGCAGGTGCGGGTCCAGTGGACCCGCGCCCGGTCCGATTGGCCGGAGCCGTGAGCCGGAGGGTGAGGCGTGGTCGGGCCTCGGCCCGATCAATCGCTCCAGAGGAGCGATTGAAACGCCGAACGCCCGGTCGGCAACGACCGGGCCGGGTGGGGGTATCGGGTAGCGCCGTGCGTTCGGAAATCGGGGCGCGCCTGCCTGGGCTGGCGCGGTAACGCGCCTGCCGGGGGCAGGCAGGCGCGGCCCGATTTGTCGGGGGACAAATCGGGCGGGAGGGGCGGTGATGTTCGGGACATGGCGGGCTGAATCCCGCACTACGGTTTGCTAATTTCTCAGATCTGCTTCCGATAGAAACATCGAGTGGCGCCAGATCAGTTCGCCAGCTCCAACCTCATGAAACTCAAGGTCATAGTCCGCGCCTCCGTACCACTCATGCCGCAGTATGTTTCTTGCTATCTGCAGATTATCTGCCGACATTCCAAACGATGTCCCCAAAACGCGACCTTTTGAGTACCTATCACCCTTGTTAGGTCCCAAGATCCTTATGTTTAGAGGTAGAAAGCTAAATCCCAAGAATATAAGAGTCTTGCAGTCCCTTATCCAATCCTTTGCCAGAGCAATCTGTTCCGAATCATGAACGCCCTCTGTAAAGGTCTTTATTTTTGACGCCGCCTCGACAAGGTATTGCGCATCGTCATTTCTTCCAAAATATCTTGATTTATGGCAGCTAACCTCTCCGAGCCCTCCATAAACATGGACTACCGAAAGGTGAGTGCGACATAATTCGTCGACTTCCATATCGCTCAAATCGAAGTAACTCTTGATCGATTGATGAAAGAATTGCTCAATAACCCGATCGTAGTTGAAGGTTATGAATCTACAGGATGCTAACGCAATGCAAAAATCTTCCTTGTCCTTTCGCGTGACCAGAATCCTAAATAACTCTGTAAGCCAATTCTCAGGGAACCGCGCAAAACTCGGACCATCATTTGTGTGACGAAAGTCAAACCACAATTCCGAAGAACGCTCCGCATCCAATATTGATCGAGCGATGGCGAGTTTACCGACCTCTGACCATCCTTCCTGCCCTCGCCGCGAATCCAAAAAATTATCAATAGAAGGAGCGAGCCCCATGTTCTGACGAACTTTGGTAGCGACCCGAGCCAAACCATTAGGATTCCAACGCTTTCCGTCACTTTGGGGTAAGATTTCGAAAGCCCGCCACAGAAGGCCATCACCCGAAATCGGCCTTCCGAAGTCATCGGTACGCAGATCACAAATCTGCTCAATTTCCGAAACCAACTTTCGACCCGTAGGAAACTTAAACTCCGCGCTCGCTCCAGCGCCAACAATAAAAGTAGTTTTACGCTGCATACAGTTTGGCCTAGGAATCCATCTTCAACGCCGAGATGAACGCCGACTGCGGGATCTCGACCTTCCCGAACTGGCGCATCTTCTTCTTGCCGGCCTTCTGCTTCTCCAGCAGCTTCTTCTTCCGGGTCACGTCGCCGCCGTAGCATTTCGCGGTCACGTCCTTGCGCATCGCGGCGATGGTCTCGCGCGCGATTACGCGGCCGCCGATCGCGGCCTGGACCGGGATCTTGAACATGTGGCGCGGGATCAGCTCCTTCAGCTTCTCGCACATCACCCGGCCGCGGCTCTCGGCGCGGTCGCGGTGGACCATGATCGAGAGCGCGTCCACCGGCTCGTCGTTGACGAGGATCGACATCTTCACGAGGTTGTCCTCGCGGTATTCGAGCATCTGGTAGTCGAAGCTCGCATAGCCCTTGGTCACCGATTTCAGCCGGTCGTAGAAGTCGAAGACGACCTCGGCCAGCGGCAGGTCGTAGACCACCATCGCGCGGGAGCCGGCATAGGTCAGGTCCATCTGGATGCCGCGGCGGTCCTGGCAGAGCTTCAGCACGTCGCCGAGGTAGTCGTCGGGGACCATGATCGTCGCCTTGATCCGCGGCTCCTCGATATGGTCGACGTAGGTGAGGTCGGGCATGTCGGCGGGGTTGTGGAGCTCGCGCACCTCGCCGTCGCGCATGTGGAGCTTGAAGACCACCGAGGGCGCGGTGGTGATGAGGTCGAGATCGTATTCACGCTCGAGCCGGTCGCGGACGACCTCGAGGTGGAGGAGGCCGAGAAAGCCCATGCGGAAGCCGAAGCCGAGGGCGGCCGAGGTCTCCATCTCGTAGGAGAAGCTGGCGTCGTTGAGGGCGAGCTTCTCGATGGCGTCGCGAAGGGCCTCGAAATCGGCGGCGTCGACCGGGAAGAGGCCGCAGAAGACCACGGGTTGCGCGGGCTTGAAGCCGGGGAGCGCCTTGTCGCAGGGCTTCTTCTCATGGGTGATGGTGTCGCCGACGCGGGTGTCGCGGACCTGCTTGATCGAGGCGGTGAAGACGCCGATCTCGCCCGGGCCCAGTTCGGCGATGTCGACCATCTGCGGTTTCAGGACGGCGAGCTTGTCGACGCCGTAGAGCGCGCCAGTCTGCATCATCTTGATGCGGTCGCCCTTGCGGATCACGCCGTCCATCACGCGGATCATGACGACGACGCCGAGGTAGGGGTCGTACCATGAATCGACGAGCATCGCCTTCAAGGGGGCGCTGCGGTCGCCCTTCGGGGCCGGCAGGCGGGCGACGATGGCCTCGAGCACGTCGGGGATGCCGATGCCGGTCTTGGCGGAGATCGGCACGGCCTGCGAGGCGTCGATGCCGATCACGTCCTCGATCTCGGCCTTGACCTTCTCGGGCTCGGAGGCGGGCAGGTCGATCTTGTTGAGGACCGGGACGAGCTCGTGGTCGGCGTCGATCGCCTGGTAGGCGTTGGCCAGCGTCTGGGCCTCGACACCTTGCGTCGCGTCGACGACGAGGAGCGAGCCCTCGACGGCGCGCATCGAGCGCGAGACCTCGTAGGCGAAGTCGACATGGCCCGGCGTGTCGATCAGGTTGAGGATGTAGGTCTTGCCGTCCTTCGCCGGGTACTCGATGCGGACGGTGTTGGCCTTGATGGTGATGCCGCGTTCTCGCTCGATATCCATCGAGTCCAGCAGCTGGGACTTCATGTCGCGTTCGGCGACGGTCCCGGTCAGCTGGATCAGCCGGTCGGCAAGGGTGGATTTGCCGTGGTCGATATGGGCCACGATGGAGAAATTGCGGATCTGGGCGAGCTCGGTCATGATGGCGCGGATATGCGCGGGAAATGGCGGGCGGTCAATGGGGGAGAAGGGTCCGCGCTGCGGCTGCGTCACTCCTTGCGGCGGATGAGCGCGTTGGCGATCTGGCCGACGAGTGCCACGAAGAGGCCGATGCCGAGCAGCATGAAGGCGATGGTGAAGATCTTGCCCGCATCGGTCTGGGGGGCGAAGTCGCCGTAACCGACCGTCGACATCGTCGCCACGCAGAAGTAGAGCGCGTCGAGCCAGCTCCAGCCCTCGACATTGTGGTAGAAAACGGTGCCGCTGAGGACCGTCGCGAACACGAGGGTCACCGTCGTTCGGAAGGCCGGATCGCCCCACGATCGCCGGATCGCGCGGAAGAGCCTCGCCAGCGTGAGAAAGAACGGAACCATGCGCCCCCCTGGTCTGCGTCACTTGCGGCCAGAGACTGGCGTATGGCGCCGAGCCCCGCAAGCCCCGGCGGGCGGGGCGGTCTCGGGGAGGATCGGGGCGGATGTGACCCTGCCGCTACCGGCTTGCCCCCGACTCCCATCCCCTCCCCACCAGGGGGAGGGGAGGCGCAGGGCCGCGGTGCGGATCGCCCCGGCCCGAACGGGATCCAGGCGAAGCGCGCGCGGGTTCCCTGCGTCCTGAGCCGCGGGGCGCGGGATATCGCGAGGCCCGGCCAGCCGGAGAGTGCCTCGTCGCAGCGGTCCAGCGTCCGCACCCGGGAGGAGTTGATGAGGGCGGAAGCGGGTTTCATCGCGGCGAGCTCCGCCCTGCCGATGATGTGCCGCGTCGTATCCTTGAGCGTGCAGCGAAGCGGGACGACATCCGCCCGCAGCAGGAAGGCGCGCAGGTCATCGACCTTTTCGCCCCCCGCGCGGCCATCATCTCCGCGCTCCGGCCCGGATCGAGGGCGGCCACGCGGGGCGCGGCCCCCCTGCCCCGCCGCCCGCGCAAGACCGCGAAGCGCCGGCCGGAAAAGGAGCCGCCGCACCCCAAACGGCGCCCCATTCTGGACTCAGGATGCCTCGCAGTCTGGCCCTAACATCGGGAATCCCCACCCGCTACGGTTGCCGGATACCAAATCTCATGATCCGGGCGGCAGCGATCAGCCGCCCCAACTCACTTGACCGCAACCAAGGGAGGACCGATGAGCAATACGGTTTTGCTAGCGACAGACGGCAGCCCCGGCTCGGCCCGGGCACTCGACCACGCGATGGAGCGGGCGGGGAAATCCGGTGCGCGGGTGCTCGTCGCCTATGTCATCGAATGGTCGCCCTACTCGTTCAACACGCCGGAAGAAAACGCCCTGCGGCACACCAGGCGGGAATCCGAGATCGAGCGGGCCCGCGCCACCATCGTCGATCCGGCGCTGGCCAGGCTCAGGGCGGCCGGGATCGACTGCGAGGGGATCGTCCAGCACGGCCATCCGGCAAAGACCCTCGCCGAGATCGCGGAGGAACACGGCGCGGCGCAGATCGTCATCGGCAAGCAGGGCCAGAGCGGGCTCAAGGCGATGCTCTTCGGCAGCGTCGCGGGCAACCTGGTCCAGCTCGCGACGGTGCCGGTCATGGTCGTGCCCTAGGGGCCCGACTGCGGCCCTCGGGGTCCGGCCCGAAAGCGAAACCAAGGAAACGGAGGAACCATGTCGCGTCTGATCGCAGCCCTGCTGCCTCTCGCCGTCCTGCCGTCGCCCGCGCTCGCCGCGGGCATCGACGAAACCATCAACAACCTCACCGCCCCGCTCGCGACCCTGATCGGGCAGATCGTCTTCTTCAAGGTCACCCTCTTCGGCGCCGGCCTGCCGCTCGTCGTCCTCTGGCTCGTCGCGGGGGCGGTGTTCTTCACCTTCTACATGGGCTTCGTGAACCTGCGCGGTTTCAAGCACGCGATCGAGCTGGTTCGCGGCGACTATGCCGACCCGGATAGCGCGGGCGAGGTCAGCCACTTCCAGGCGCTGGCCACCGCCGTTTCGGGCACCGTGGGCATCGGCAACATCGGCGGCGTCGCGGTCGCCGTGACCGTCGGCGGGCCGGGGGCGACGTTCTGGCTCATTCTCGCGGGCTTCCTCGGCATGTCGACGAAGTTCGTCGAATGCACGCTCGGCGTGAAGTACCGCAACGAGAACCCCGACGGCTCGGTCTCGGGCGGGCCGATGTACTACCTGTCGAAGGGCTTCGCCGAACGCGGCATGGAAGGCTTCGGCAAGGTCATCGGTACCTTCTACGCCATCGGCATCTTCGTCGGCGCGCTCGGCATCGGCAACATGTTCCAGTCGAACCAGGCCTATGTGCAGCTCAACACCGTCGCGGGCGGCCGGCTTGACGGCTATGGCTGGCTGATCGGGCTGATCCTCGCCGCGGTGGTCTTCGCCGTGATCATCGGCGGCATCAAGTCGATCGCGCGCGTTACCGAGAAGATCGTGCCCTTCATGGCGGTCTTCTACTGCGTCTTCGCGATCATCGTGATCCTGATGAACTTCACCGCGATCCCGGAGGCCATTGCCAATGTCTTCACCGGCGCCTTCACCGGCGAGGGGGTCGCGGGCGGCGCCTTGGGCGCGCTGATCATCGGCTTCCAGCGCGCGGTCTTCTCGAACGAGGCCGGCATCGGCTCGGCCTCGATCGCCCATTCGGCGGTCAAGACCGACGAGCCGGTGACGGAAGGTTATGTCTCGCTTCTCGAGCCCTTCATCGACACGATCGTGATCTGCACCATCACCGCGATGGTGATCGGCACGAGCCAGGTCGCCGATCCGGGCTTCGCCGGCGAGGCGACCGGGGTCGCCATGACCTCGGCGGCGTTCGAGCGGCAGCTGAGCTGGTTCCCGCTGCCTCTGGCCTTCGCGGCGCTCCTGTTCGCCTTCTCGACGATGATCTCGTGGTCCTATTACGGCCTGAAGGGCTGGACCTACCTCTTCGGCGAGGGCGATGCCGGGCAGACGGTCTACAAGCTGATCTTCTGCGCCTTCGTGGCCCTCGGCTGCGTCGTCCAGCTCGGCCCGATCCTCGACATCTCGGACGCGCTCGTGTTCCTGATCTGCGTTCCGAACATCCTCGGGCTCTACTTCCTCGCCCCGATCGTCCGGCGCGAGATGGACGACTACCGGGCACGGCTCGCGCGCGGCGAGATCCGGAAATACGCCTGAGCAAGGATGCCGCCCGCCGGTCGCGCGGCGGGCGGATCACTGGCCCTCGGCCTCACCCGAAGCGCACGCCCTGTTCCTGCGCCCTGAGCCGAGGGTCGCGGGATTTCACCAGGAGCGGGCGGCCGGAGAGGGCCTCGTCGCAGCGCTCCAGCGTCTCGCGTTCGAGCCGCTCCATCGCTTCGGCCGTGTAGAAGGTCAGGTGCGGCAGCAGCAGGACGTTCGGGAGCCTGAAGAGCGGGCTCATGAGGTGGCCGGAAAGGCTCAGTGGTTCGGAAGAGAAGACGTCGAGGCCGGCGCCGGCGATCCGGCCCTCGGTCAGCGCGGCGACCAGCGCCGCCTCGTCGACGAGCGCGCCGCGGGAGGAGTTGATGAGGAAGGCCGCGGGTTTCATCGCGGCGAGTTCCGCCGCGCCGATGATGTGGCGGGTCATCTCGTTCAGGGTGCAGTGGAGCGAGACGAAATCGGATTGCGCCAGCATCTCGTGCAGGTCATCGACCTTCTCGACCCCGTGCGCGGCCATCTCCTCGGCGCTCATGCCTGGCGTAAAGGAGATCACGCGGGCGCGGAACCCCTGCCCCGCCATCCGCGCGAAGCTCTTGCCGATGCGGCCCAGCCCGACGATGCCCACGGTCTTGCCGGCGATGTCGCTGCCCATCCAGCGCGCCGTGGGCCAGGCCCAGCCCTCGGCCTGCATCTGGCGGTCAAGCGGCACCAGTTTCTTCGCGAGAGCGATCATCAGGGTGAAGGCGCCCTCGGCCACCGTCTCCTCGGCATATTCGGGGATGTTGACGACCGGGATGCCCTTCGCGATCGCCGCGGGGATGTCGATCGCGTCGATGCCGACGCCGTATTTGACGATGCCCCTGAGCCGGGTCGCGGCGGCGATCACCGCGGCGGTCACCGGGGTGTAGCACATCACGAGGAGGTCGGCCGAGGCGACCTCGGCGGCGAGTGCGGCCTCGCTCACGCCCTCGGGCAGGAGCACGAGTTCGCCGCGCCGGCGCAGCTCGGCATCGAGCTGCGGCGTTTCGAGTTCGCAATCGGTCCGGACGATCTTCATGTTTCCTGCCCCCCTGGCGGCCACGCACTTTGGAGTGTTTCGTGCTATGTTAGAGGGGCGACCGGCCCGGCCGCCAGAGAAAGAGCAAGCGATGAAGGAGATTGCCTACAGCGTGCGTGTCACCGGCCATGTCCAGGGCGTCGCCTACCGCGCCTGGGCGCGCTCCGAGGCGGGGCTTCTCGGCCTCAGGGGCTGGGTCCGCAACCGCGGCGACGGCTCGGTGGAAGCGCTGGTCGCGGGGCCCGAGGCGGCCGTCGAGGAGATGGTCGCGGCGATGAGCGAGGGCCCCGGCGCGGCCCAGGTCACCGACGTCTGGACCGAAGCCGCCGATCCCGCCACAGCACCTGACGGGGAGTTCCGGATCACCGGCTGACGGTCGCGCTCATTTCGGCGTGATCTTGGCCGTGAAGGTCTGGGCGACGATCTTGCCATCCTCGACAAGGAAGGTGTCGGTGCCGGTCTCGTAGGTATTGTCGGGCGTGTCGGCGTGCCAGGTAATGTAGCCGATCCGCCCGTTGTAGACCTCGCCGGTCATCTCGAAGACAACGTCGGGCTTGCCGAACTCGGCGAAGAAGGCCTCGAAGGCGGGGCGCATCTCTTCGGGGCCGGTCATGACCGTGCCGTTGGCAATCATCACCGACGTGTCGGTAAAGTCCGCGAGCATGGCGTCCATGTCGCCCGCCCCGAAGGCCGCCAGATGACGGTGCACGACCTCTTCGGTCATCGCCGCGTCGTCCGCCCATACAGGACCCGCGAGCGCCAGGATAACGGCAGTCAGAACCGCCGGCTTCGTGAGGATTGCGGTCATTTCGTCCCCCTATGTTCGATTTCGCAAGGCCGCGCTGGCCCGAGCCGCGACTATAGCACATCCGGGCCGCCACCGCCCGGCGCTCACCCGACCGGCAGGACCTGGCGCTTGACCATCGCGCGGAGCGCGAAGGAGGAGCGGGTCGAGCGGATGCCCGGCACCCGCATCAGCTTTTCCTCGAGGAAGCGGTCGAAATCGGCGAGGTCGGCCGCCACCACCCGCATCAGGATGTCGCGCGATCCGGTCATCAGGTGGCATTCCATCACCCGGTCGAAGCCCCTCACCGCGCGTTCGAAGGCCTCGATCGCGTCCTTCGACTGCTTTTCCAGCTCGACCCAGATGAAGATCGAGACCGGCAGGCCGACCCGGTGCTGGTCGATCCGCGCCGAATAGCCCTCGATCACGCCTTCGGATTCGAGTCGGGCAAGACGGCGGGCACAGGGCGTCTGCGACAGGCCGATCTCGGCGGCGAGGTCGGTCACGGTGAGGCGACCGTCGCGCTGGAGAGCCGCGAGAATCCGGCGGTCTATGGCGTCCATGGGGAATTTTACCTTCTTGACCGTTACATTTAGTTAATATCACCACATGAAAGAACATCAAAGGTGGATATTGGCGAAAACCTCCGCGCGAGCGGTGGTATTCTGGACTCCGCATCATTCACGGAGCCTGCCATGCAGATCACGCCGGTCGAAACCGCCGAGCACGAGGAAGTCTATCGCGTCGAGGACAGGGAGGCGGGGCTTGTCGGCTTCATTGCCGTGCATTCGACCGCGCTCGGCCCGGCGGCGGGCGGGCTCAGGATGCGGGTCTACCGCAGCGAGGACGAGGCGCTTGGCGACGTACTCAGGCTCTCGCGCGGGATGACCTTCAAGAACGCGGCGGCGGACCTGCCGCTCGGCGGCGGCAAGGCGGTGATCCTTGGCGATCCGGCGCGCGACAAGACGCCGGAACTGCTGCGCGCGATGGGCCGCGCGGTCGAGACGCTCTCGGGCCGATACTGGACCGCCGAGGACATGGGGATGACGACCGCCGACATGGCCGTGCTGGCCGAGACGACCGCTTACGTCGCCGGGCTCGCGGGCGGGGCGTTCGCCTCCGGCGATCCCTCGCCGGTGACCGCGCGCGGCGTCTTCAACGCGGTCCGGCGGGTGGCGCAGCACCGGTTCGGGCGCGCGGATCTCGACGGGCTGACGGTGTCGGTACAGGGGCTTGGCAACGTCGGGCGGCATCTCTGCGCGCTGCTCCACGGCGAAGGGGCGCGGCTGATCGTCACCGACATCGACCCGGCGCGCGTTGCCGGAGCGGTCGCGGAATGGTCGGCCGAGGCGGTGGCCGAGAGCGAGATCTACAGCGCGGGCGCCGACATCTTCGCGCCCTGCGCGATCGGCGGCATCCTCAACGAGGGGACGATCCCCGAGCTGCGGGTCTCCGCGGTGGCGGGCGGTGCCAACAACCAGCTCGCGACGCCCGAGGACGGCGCGCGGTTGGCGGCGCGCGGCATCCTTTACGCCCCGGATTTCGTCGCCAATGGCGGCGGCATCATCAATGTCGCGGCCGAGATCCTGAAGATCGCCGACCGGCAGAGCTGGGTCGCGGCCAAGCTCGACGCGCTCGACGGCACGATGGAGGCAATCCTGAGCGCCGCCGCGGCCGAGGGGGTCGGCCCGAACGCCGTCGCCGAACGCATCGTCGCCGAGCGGATGCGCCGCGTCGCAGCCTGAGCCCTTGACGGCGGCGTCGCGCGGGCCGATCTATGCGGCAAAGCGAAGGGTAAAAGCGATGAAGTTCCTCATCCCGGACATGAGCTGCGGACACTGCAAGGCCGTGGTCGAGCGCACGATCATCGACCTCGACAGCAATGCCGACGTGGTCGTCAATGTCGCCGCCAAAACCGCCGAGGTGAAGACCACCTCGGCGCCCGAGGCGATCCTGACCGCGCTCAAGGCCGAGGGTTACCCAGCCAAGCTGGTCGGCTGAGCGTCGCACCATCATCTGTCCCGAGAGCGGTGACCGGGCGCCATTCGCCCGGTCCCGTTTCAGTCGAGCGCCGACTTGAAGGAGGGGGCCGCGTCCTGGGCCGCCTTCATCGCGGCCATCGCGTCCTCGATCGAGATGAGCTTGGTGGTGCGGCCTGCGGACATCGAGCCGGACCCCCCGACCAGCATCGAGCCGGCGATCATCGCCTTGTCGTCGGGCGCCTCGACCAGCGCGACGATGTCATCCGAGCCGAAGCAGAAGAACATGTGATGCAGCTTGCCGCCGATCGCCTCGATCATCTTCGCGGCAGCGGCCCTGCGATCCTGCGGCTTCTCGATCATCGCCTTGATCGCGGCTGGCGCGTAGCTTCCCTGAAACAGATAAAATCCCATGTCCCGTCCTCCCTTGTGTGATTGTTGAGGGCGGGATTGTATCATGCGCGGCGACAGTTTTCCGGGGAATAGGGTATCGTCGCCTCACCCCCTGTGGAGTAGCCGGGCGATGAGCGCGTCCGCGCCGGCTTCGACGAGGTCGAGCACGGTGTCGAAATCGCCGGTGTAATAGGGATCGGGCATGTCGCGCGGCGCGGAGCCCGCCACGCCGTCGAGAAAGAGTGCGAGCGGGGTGGCGTTGCCGCGGGGACGGAGCGCCTCGAGTGCTGCGTGGTTGACGCCGTCCATCGCGAGGATGAGGTCGAAGGCGGTGAAGTCGCCCACCACGGCCTGCCGGGCGCGCAGGCCAGAGAGGTCGTAGCCGCGCCGCAGGGCGGCGGCGACCATCGGCGGATGCGGCGGATTGCCGACATGCCAGCCGCCGGTGCCGGCGCTGTCGACCGCCACCGCAAGCCCGGCGGCGGCGGCGCGGGCGGCGAAGACCGCCTCGGCGGCGGGCGAACGGCAGATGTTGCCGAGACAGACGAAGAGTATACGGTGCATCGTGGGCCTCCCGGCCCCGGGCGATGCCAGAAGGACGACAGGATGTCAAAACCCGGTGCCCATATCGTGATCCTGACCGGCGCGGGGATCTCGGCCGAGAGCGGGCTCGGCACGTTCCGCGATGTCGGCGGGCTCTGGTCGCGCTACGACTGGCGCGACCTCGCGACGCCCGAGGGATTCGCGCGCGATCCAGGTTTCGTGCTCGATTTCTACAACTGGCGGCGCGAGCGGGTGCGGGCGGCGAAGCCCAACCCGGCGCATCTGGCGCTGGCGCGGCTGCAGCGCGACTGGGAGGGCGAGGTGACGCTAGTCACCCAGAATGTCGACGACCTGCACGAGCAGGCCGGCAGCGCTCCGGTGATCCACATGCACGGCAGCCATCTGACCGCGCGCTGCGCCGCCTGCGGCCACCGCTGGCCGGCGCCGCGGGAGATGGCGCCCGAGGACCGCTGCCCCGCCTGCAGGGCGGAGGCGGCCCGCCCCGACGTGGTCTGGTTCGGCGAGACGCCGCACCATCTGGAGGCGATCGGCGCCGCACTCGCGGCGGCCGATCTCTTTGTCGCGATCGGCACCTCGGGCACGGTCTATCCGGCAGCGGGCTTTGCCGGTGCCGCCCGCGCGGCGGGCGCGCGGACGCTGATGCTGAATCTCGAACCCGCCGAGAACGCGGAGCTCTTCGACGAGACTCGCCACGGCCCGGCGAGCCGGATCGTACCCGACTGGGTGGCCGGGCTTTGCCCCGGCGGCGCGCCCTAGCGGGCGCTGTCGACCGGGATCTCGACCGCGACCTCGCCGGCCTCCTCGAAGGTCAGCGTGACGGCGACGGTCTCGCCCTCGGCGGGGCGGCTTTCCAGTCCCATGAACATCACATGGTCGCCGCCGCGTTCGAGCGCATGGCTCGCCCCGGCGGGGAGCGCGATGCCGCCCTCGATCGGGTGCATCTGCATCGCGCCGTCGGCGCCAATCGTGTGGGTGTGCAGCTCGGTCTTGGCGGCGATGCCGGAGGCGACGCCGATCAGGCGGTCGTCGCTGTCGCCCTGGTTCTCGATCACCATGAAGGCGGCGCCGGCCATCGCACCGGGCATGAAGCGGGCATAGGCGTCGCTGACGACGATCGTGTCGGCGGCAGCGGCGGGAAGGGCGAAGGCGACCGCGGCGGCGGTCAGGGCGGATTTCAGGAATGTCATGTTATTTCCTCTGGTTTCGGTGTCATCGAAGGGCGATCACACCGGAACCGGAGGCCCCCGCGCGCCGAAGGGCGCAGGCGCGGCCGCGCCGGGCACCCGCTTCGCCGCGGGCAGGCTTGTCTTGACCGGCGTCACGGGGCGCGCTGCTTCCGCAGGGGCGGGATCGGTGACTGCGGCGAGGAGGCCGAGCGCGAGGTCGGGGCAGAGATGGGCGGGGCCGGAGGGCGCGCCGGTCGCGTCGCGCGGCACCTGGACAAGGCCCGCGCCGGAGCAGAGGACGAGCGCCTCGCCCCCGGCCCGGACCTGGCCGCGCGCGGCGGCGGCCGCGACGCCCATCGCGGCGAGCGCGAGGGCGAGCGTCAGGATCAGCGCGGAGCGGAACGTCGGCCGGGTCATGGCCCCGTGATACGGCGGCTCCGCAGGGAAGGGAAAGGGACAAAACGAAGCGGCCCCGCCGGGGCGGGGCCGTTTCGGGTCACGTCAGACGGTCCGCTCAGGCGGCAGCCTGGGCCTTCGCGACGTCCTTCTTGATCTTCAGCGCCTTCGCCGACAGCTCTTCGTCCTTCGCCTTGGCGAGGAAGGCGTCGAGCCCGCCGCGATGGTCGACCGAGCGCAGGGCCGCGGCCGAGATCTTCAGCTTGTACGACTGGCCAAGCACGTCGGAGATCAGCGTGACATCGTTAAGGTTCGGCAGGAAACGACGGCGCGACTTGTTGTTCGCGTGGCTCACGTTGTTGCCCGACATCGGGCCCTTACCGGTCAGTTCGCAAACGCGCGACATGGGTTCGTTCCTTGTTTCTCGGGCCTTGCGCCCGGCGTTCCGATAACATCAATGGGCGCTGCCGTGGCAGCCCCCCGAATTCCGTTCGCGCCGTTTACGGCCAAAGCCGGGCGAGGTCAAGCGATTCATCCCGCCCGTCCCGCCCGCGCGAGGCTGGACAAGGCCCGGCCGGAGGACCATCCTTCGCGCATGCCCCATGACGACCCCGATCATCCACATTCCCTGCTGCCCTCTGACCCCGCGCTGAGGGTGAAGGCGCTGGAGACGATCCTCACCGCGAAGGGGCTCGTCGATCCGGCCGCGCTCGACGCGATCCTGGAGACCTATGAGGAGAAGGTCGGCCCCCATCTCGGGGCGCGGGTGGTGGCGCGGGCCTGGAGCGATTCCGCCTTTCGCGACCGGCTCCTGGCCGACGCCACCGCCGCTGTCGCGGAGCTTGGCATTTCCGGCCGGCAGGGCGAGCATGTCGTCGCGGTGGAGAACACGCCCGAGACCCACAACATGGTCGTCTGCACGCTCTGCTCCTGCTATCCGTGGCCGCTTCTCGGCATTCCGCCGGCCTGGTACAAGTCGGACGCCTACCGCGCCCGCGCGGTGCGCGAGCCGCGCAAGGTGCTCGCGGAGTTCGGTGTCGCCCTGCCCGAGGGGCAGAGGGTGCGGGTCTGGGATTCGACCGCCGAGGTGCGCTACCTCGTGGTGCCGATGCGGCCCGAGGGGAGCGAGGGGCTGGACGAGGCGGCGCTGGCGGCGCTCGTTACCCGCGATTCGATGATCGGGACCGGATTGCCGGAGCGTCCGGCATGAGCCGGGTCCATGACATGGGCGGGCGCTACGGCGACGGCGCGGTGGTGCCCGTGCCGCAGGACGCGCCGCCCTTCGCCGCGGAGTGGCATCGCAAGGCGCTCGCGCTGACGCTCGCGGCGGGCGGGCTCGGTGCCTGGAACATCGACACCTCGCGCCATGCCCGCGAATGCCTCGCGCCGATGGATTACGCGCGCTTCTCCTATTACGAGAAATGGCTCGCCGCACTTGCCGACCTTCTCGTCGCGAAGGGGCTTGTGACGCGGGCGGAACTGGCCGCGGGCCGGGCCGATCCGGCGCCATTGCACGCGCGCGCCTTGCGCGGCGAGGCGGTCGGCGCCGCGCTCGCGCGCCGGGTGCCCTATGCGCGGCCCGGCCCCGCCCCGCGCTTTGCCGTCGGCGACCGGGTAAAGACCCGACTGCCGGCGCGGAACGCCTTCGTGGCGGGCGGGCATACCCGCCTGCCCTCCTATGCCGCCGGCCAGACCGGCACGGTGGTGCTCGTCCACGGGCCGCATGTGCTGCCGGATGCCAATGCCCACGGGCTCGGCGAGAATCCCGAGACGCTCTACACCGTCGCCTTCGCCGCCGCCGATCTCTGGGGCGCGGCCGAGGGCCCCGGCGACGAGGTGACGCTCGACCTCTGGCAAAGCCACCTGGAGGCGCCGTGACCACGCCCGCGCAGTTCGACGAGCCCTGGCAGGCGCAGCTCTTCGCGCTGACCGTGGCGCTGAACGAGGCCGGGCGTTTCGGCTGGGCCGACTGGACCGCGGCCTTCGGCGCCGAGCTGAAGGCGCGCGGCGCGGTGCGGGAACTTGACGGCGGGGCGGATTACTGGGCGGCCTGGCTCGCGGCGCTGGAGGGGCTTCTCGACCGCTCCGGCATGGCGGCGCGGGGCGAGGCCGAGCGGGTCCGGGCCGACTGGGAGCGGGCCTATCTCGCGACGCCGCATGGCCAGCCGGTGCGGCTGGAGGGCTGAGCGTCAGTCCTCGATCCGGAAGAGCTTGTCGCGCGCGGTGGCGCCGCGCACCAGCGTGAGCCGCGACTTCGCGATACCGAGCGCCCTCGCGAGCAGCTTCACCACCGCGGCATTGGCCTTGCCGTCCTCGGGCACGGTGGTGACCTGCACCCGGATCGCGCCATCGACGAGCGTGACGGCGTTGCGCGAGGCCTTCGGCGTCACCCGCACCGCGATCTCGGCGCCGGGCCGGGCCAGATGGCTGAGATCGGTCATGGCGTTCTCCTCTGGCCCAAGTCCTACCCCGCCGCTAGGCTGGCCGCCAGAGCCCGGGAGGATCCGATGACCACCGCCTTCTTCACAGACGAGCGCTGCTTCTGGCATGGCGGCGGCAACTATGCCTTCACGCTGAAGACGGGCGGGCTTGTGCAGCCCGGAGCCGGTCTGCCGGAGAGTCCGGAGACCAAGCGGAGGTTGAAGAACCTTCTGGAAGTCACGGGACTTGCTCGGGAAATGTCGATTCAGTCCGCGCCGGAGGCGAGCCGGGAGGTTCTTTTGAGGGTCCACCCCGCCAGCTATCTCGACGCCTTCGAGGCGGCCTCGGAGGCGGGAGGCGGCGAGCTTGGCCTGCGCGCGCCCTTCGGGCCGGGCGGCTACGCGATCGCGGCGCTGTCGGCGGGGCTCGCGGCCGGGGCGCTGCGGGCGGTGCTCGAGGGGCGCGCGAAGAACGCCTATGCGCTGTCGCGCCCGCCGGGGCACCACTGCCTGCCCGACTGGCCGAACGGCTTTTGCCTTCTGAACAACATCGGTGTCGCGATCCGCGCCGCGCAGGCGGCAGGGCTCGCGCGGCGGATCGCGGTGGTGGACTGGGACGTGCATCACGGCAACGGCACCGAGGCGGTGTTCTGGACCGACCCCGAGGTCCTGACGATCTCGCTCCATCAGGAGCGGAACTACCCGCTCGACACCGGCGGGCAGGAGGCGCGCGGCGCGGGCAAGGGTTTCGGCTTCAACATCAACATTCCCCTGCCCCCGGGCACCGGCCATGCGAGCTATCTGGAGGCGATGGAGCGGATCGTGCTGCCGGCGCTTCACCGCTTCCATCCCGAGGCGATCGTGGTGGCCTGCGGCTTCGATGCCTCGGCGGTCGATCCCCTGGGCCGGATGCTGGCGACGGCCGAGACCTTCCGGGCGATGACCCGGCAGCTTCGCGAGACGGCGGAGGCCTTGTGCGGCGGGCGGCTCGTCCTCGTCCACGAGGGCGGCTATTCGGAGGCGCATGTGCCATTCTGCGGCCATGCGGTGCTGGAGGAGCTGACCGGCTCCGCGATCCGCGCGCCCGATCCCCTTGGCGAGACGCTCGCGGCGCGCCAGCCGGGGCCGGAGTGGCAGGCCCATGTCTCGGCCCATATCGACCGGCTCGCGGCCTATTTCCTTTGACCGAAGCGGCTTGACCCCGGCGCGGCGCTGACCGACATCAGGGCGAGACCCGAACGGAGCACGACATGCCGATCCCCAATCCCGCCGCGATGGAGTTCCTCCTCACCCGCCGCTCGCGGCCCGCGAAGATCCTGACCGCCCCGGTGCCCTCGCGCGAGGAGCTTCTGCCGATCCTGACCGCCGCGGCGCGGGTGCCCGATCACGGCAAGCTCGAACCCTGGCGGTTCCTCGTGCTGGAAAAGCAGGCACTTGCCCGGCTCGCGGCGCTGGCGCGGCGGCGGGGCGCCGAGATGGGGCTGGAGCCGGAGCGGATCGAGAAGGGCGTTCTGCAGCTCTCGGAAGCCGATCTCGCGGTCGCGGTCGTCCGTGTGCCGCGCCCGACCGTGAAGGTGCCCGAGATCGAGCAGATCCTCTCCGCGGGCGCGACCTGCCTGACGCTTCTCAATGCCGCGCTAGCCTCGGGCTGGGGCGCGTCCTGGCTCACCGGCTGGCACGTCCATGACGCGGAGTTCTGCCGCGAGGGGCTCGGGCTCGGCGCGGGCGAATGGGTCGCGGGGCTGATCCACATCGGCACCGAGACCACGACCCCGCCGGACCGGCCCCGGCCCGACATCGCGGCGATCACGACCTGGGTGTCGGAATGATCCTCGGCGATTTCCTGAAGGCGCTCGGGCAGCTCTCGGACCGGCGCTTTCTCAAGGTCGTGCTCCTTGGCGTGGCGCTGTCGCTGGCGCTTCTGGTCGCGGTCTACGCGGGCTTCGCGCAGGTCGTGGCCTGGCTCGTGCCCGACGCGATCTGGCTGCCCTTCGTCGGCGAGGTCACCTGGGTCGAGACCCTGATGAGCTGGGGCTCGCTCCTCCTGATGATCGGGCTCTCGGTGTTCCTGATGGTGCCGGTCGCCTCGGCCTTCACCGGGTTTTTCCTCGACACGGTCGCCGACGCGGTGGAGGACCGGCATTATCCCAGCTTGCCGCCGGCGCCGAACGTGGCCTGGATGGACGCGCTCATCGACAGCGTCAACTTCTTCGGCGTGCTCGTCGCGGTGAACGTGCTGGCGCTGGTCCTTTACGCCTTCGTCGGCCCCTTCGCGCCGCTGATGTTCTGGGCGGTGAACGGCTACCTGCTCGGGCGCGAGTATTTCCAGATGGCGGCGATGCGGCGGCTCGGGCGCGAGGGCGCGCGGGCGCTGCGGAAGCGCCATTCCGGTCAGATCTGGGTCGCCGGGATTCTGATGGCCGCGCCCTTGTCGCTGCCCGTGGTGAACCTCGTGATCCCGGTTCTCGGGGCCGCGACCTTCACGCATCTCTTCCACCGGCTGTCGCGGGAGCGGTAGGCGGGTTCATCGAGGTCCACAGTGGCCGCATCAACCGCCGTGCGGACATGACGGGCATCGCTCCCAGACGGAACGGTTTCACACGCTCGCCGTGCCTTTAAGGAGAACGATGTCGATCAACGCGGGATTACTTGACGACACGAATGCTCAGGAGCGTCTTCCCGAGGCGCTTCTGCACCGTCGTCGTCGCGCTTTGCGCGCCGCGATTGGCGCCGTCGTAAGCCGATTGCCCGGTCTCCCTGTAAAGAGCCGCCGCGGCATCGAAGTCCTTCGCCAAAATCAAGTCCGCAATCTGAGGCGCCAATGCGATGAGCACGTTCACGTTCTCGAAGGCGGCTTCGGCGCCCTTCAACTCGTCCTCCGTGGCGAATTTGCTCTTTTTCACGCTGTTATAGGCTGTGGCGACTTCCGCCGCGGCCCTGTCCGCGTTGCTGCGGATGGCGTAGTCGTTTCCGATCTCCTTTTCCATCACGCGCCAGCCGCCGCGCTCCGCCTCGATGCTGTAGACGAGGAAATGGTTCACCTGGCTCGTCATCCTTTCAAGCACTTGTAACGAGGTCAGCAGTCGCAGTTCGTCGGATGCCTTCGCGGCGAGTTCCTTGGCGGTTTCCTGCGCGTTTGCTGACAGACCAGAGAGGGCGAGACAAAGGCCGGTTAGGGCAGCCATCCAAAATGAGCGCATTTCCTGTACTCCTGTCACTAAAGCACTGACCGTGGCATGGCATCGACCTTTCTGACAACCCGAGCCCGTGTCCGGGTGGCCGCCAGCGGCGGTCCGCTCCGGGCTGGCATCCGGTGGTCTCCGGACGTGTACGACGCCTGATCGCGCGGCCGTGGCCTGCCGGGGAGCCTCAGCGGCAGTGCAGCGACATCCGTTTCACCTGCCGCTCCAGTCCGGAGGAAACGGTATAGGCCGCCCCGACGGCGACCACCTGGGCCGGTACGGATTGCTCCGCATAAAGACCGGTCGCTTGCCGGATCTCTCCGGCTTCGAGCAGCGGCACCATCGAATGGCCGACCGAGACGATTGCGTCCGCGCTCGTTTCGATCTCGGAAAGCCGCGCCTGCGCATCCTCGTCCATCGGCAGGCGGCGACCGGACGTCAGGATGGACTTGATCGCGCTCTGGCCCTTGTCCATGCGCTTGCCGAGAAACCCGGTCGGCCCGAAGAAGCCGCCGTCATCCAAGCTGCTGATGACGACCCCCTGCGCGACCTCCAGGATCGCCTCCGACTGCGCCTGCATCAGGGTCGCGATCTCCAGTTGCAGCTTGCGGAAAACGGCGACGGCGGCGTGATGGTTCGCGATGCCTTGGGGATCGCACGCGGCCGATTGTGCGGCCGAACGCAGGGGAGCCAGGCTGGCCAGTACGCCGACGAGGAGTCCTGCCAGGAGCCATAACCACCGACGCCCAAACGGATTTCTCGTCATGGAACCTCCTCCCAGCAACCATTCCGCACTCTATCACGGACGGCGGGAGGAGTCTGTTCACGGCTCGGAGCTGGTCTCGGCGCGGCCGCGACGTATACCCCCGGCGCAGCCCCCCGCGCAAAGAAAAACCGCGGGGGTTGCCCCCCGCGGTCTCATCATTGCATCCCCTGAAAGGTCAGGCCGCGCGCGACAGGAGGACGTCGTCCACCTTCTTCTGCGCGCCCGCCTCGTCGACGCCGGAGACGGCGGCGACTTCGCGGGTCAGCCGTTCGAGTGCCGCCTCGTAGAGCTGGCGCTCCGAGTAGGACTGCTCGCGCTGGTCGTCGGTGCGGTGGAGGTCGCGGACCACCTCGGCGATCGCCATGAGGTCGCCCGAGTTGATCTTCTGTTCGTATTCCTGGGCCCGGCGCGACCACATCGCGCGCTTGACCTTGGCCTTGCCCTTCAGCGTCTCGAGCGCCTTGGTGATCAGGTCGGGTGAGGAGAGCTGGCGCATGCCGATCTCGGTCGCCTTGTGCGTGGGCACGCGCAGGGTCATCTTGTCCTTCTCGAAGGAGATGACGAAGAGTTCGAGCTTCAGCCCGGCGATCTCCTGCTCTTCGATCGACATGATCTTGCCAACGCCATGCGCCGGGTAGACCACGAATTCGTTGGGGCGGAAGTCGGTCTTCTTGGTCTTGGTCATATACGCCTATCCTCGCACGGACCCCACCGTCGAGACCAAACGATACCGCCGGGGATACGCGATCTCCGGACAGCAATCATACTTGGCCTAAAACACCTTCCGCTGCGGAGGGACGCAACGGCGACGGTGAGCAATCCTCATCCAGTTGTAACGGAAATATATCAGAAAAATGGCATATCCGGAAGCGCCGCATCGCAGCGCGTCAATCAAATACGACATATGGGGTCGTCAAAACATGGTTGCGCTGGGCGGTTTTCCGCCGAAACCACAAGATATTGTCGATTCGCCGCCGCCCAGGGGGCGCGCCTCGAATCAATCGCCCGCGCCGGGGGTCTCGGAGAAATACTTGTCGAGCTTGCCGGTCTCGCCGTCGCGTTCCTCCGCCTCGGGAAGCGGATCCTTGCGCTGCGTGATCACCGGCCACATCTCGGAGTACTTCCGGTTGAACTCGACCCAGGTCTCGAGATCGGGCTCGGTGTCGGGGCGGATCGCGTCGGCGGGGCATTCCGGCTCGCAGACGCCGCAGTCGATGCACTCGTCCGGGTGGATGACCAGCATGTTCTCGCCTTCGTAGAAGCAGTCCACCGGGCAGACTTCGACGCAGTCGGTGTATTTGCAGGCGATGCAGTTGTCGGTGACGACATAGGTCATGGCGCGGATCCGGGCTTTGGCTTCACGCTGCTACCTAGCCCCATGACGGGGATCATTCAAGACGGGCCGGGCCGGAAAGAGCGGCCAGTCGCGGCCGGGTCGCGACGCCGGGACATCATTCCTCGGGCGGGGCTTCCGGCAGCACGGTGTCGCGCGGTTCGGCGGGATCCGGGGCAAGATCGTCGTAGAGCGCCTGCGCCTCGGGCGCGGGGCCGCGGCGAGTGCCGCAGGCGCGGATGCAGACCACGCGGATCCGTCCGCCTTGCGGGAAGGTCAGCACGTCACCCGGGCCGACGGCATGGCCGGGCTTCGCGGTCTTTGCCCCGTTGAGCCGGAGATGTCCCGACGAGACCGTCGCGGCGGCGAGGCTGCGGGTCTTGAAGAACCGCGCCTGCCACAGCCACTTGTCGACGCGAATCCGCCCCTCGGCCGCCAACGCCGCCTCAGAACTTGTCCTTGAGCCCCATCAGCGCCGCGGCGAAGGGGTTGTCGGGGTCGATCCGGTCCTTCTTCGGCGGGCGCGACTCGAACTGGCGGCCGCCCTGCTCGTCGCGCTTGCCCTTGGCGCCCGGCTTACCCTTGCTGGGCTTGCCGCCGCGGTCGCCGCGCTCCGCACGGTCGCCGCGCGGCTTGCCCTCGCGCTTCTCGGCCCCCTCGCGCGGGCCGCGGTCGTTGCGGCGGCCGCGTTCCGGGCGCTCGCCACGCTCGCCGCGCGGCGCGCGCGGGCGCGGCGCCCAGGTGAAGGTGTAAAAGACCTCGGTCTCGGTCACGGTCTGGAGGGCGGCCTCCTCCTCGGTGATCGGATTGGCGCTCTGGCCCTCCTCGGCGGGCGCGGCGACGGGTTCGGAGCGCACCTTCTCGCGCTCGCCCTTCTCGCCCTTGTAGCCGAGGCCGGCCATCAGGTCGGCAAACTGCTCGAGCGTCATGCCGGTGATCGAGAGCATGTCCGGGTTGGCCTCGAAGCCGGCCTTGCTGTCCTGGCCGCGCAGGATGTCGGCGAGCCGTTCGAGCATGTCGATGCGGATCGCGCGGGCACCGGCAGGGTGATAGCCCGAGAGCGTGTAATAGCCCTTCGGCACGTCGGGGATGTTCGGCACTGTGACCAGACCCGGCGGCGGGCTTTCGGGGAACTCGTCGAGCCCCTCGTTAAGCGACCAGAGCACGAGCCGCAGCCGCGTCGGCGCGGGCTTCAGCAGGAGCGGCTGGAAGATCGTGTACTGGCCGAAGCGGACGCCGTGCTTCCTGAGCGCGCCGCGCATATCCTGGTCGAGCGCCTTGACCTCGTCGGCCACGCCTTCGCGCGGCAGGACGCCCAGCGCCTCGACAAGACGGAAGGCGAAGCCGCGGGCGAGCCCGGCAAGCGCCTCGTCGCGCTGGAGCGTCAGCAGCGGCTCGAAGAGCGTCGCCACCTTGCGGTCAATGAAATGCTGGAGCCGGCGGCGCACCTTCTCGGCGACGTCGAAACCGGCTTCCTCGTCGACGAAAGCCTCGACCTGCGGCTTCATCGCCTCGGCGCCCTTGACGAGCTTGCCGACGGCGGAATTGCCCCACATGAGGCCGCCCTGCTCGGTGAAGTCGAGCTCGGTGTCGGGCGCGTTGTAGAAGCGGTCCGCGCGCAGGTGGAACTCGGGCTTGAGCGCCTCGTAGGCCGCCTGCTTCAGCGTCTTCGCCTCGTCGGGCGAGGCCGATCCGTCCTGCTTGAAACGGAACCCTTCGAGACGGCCGACGAATTCGCCTTCCACCGTCACCTCGCCCTTGTCGTTCACCTCGGCCACAAGGCTCTCCTTCTGCTTGAGCCGGCGAAGGAGGACGCTCGTCCGCCGGTCCACAAATCTCTGCGTCAGCGCGCCATGCAGCGCGTCCGACAGACGGTCTTCTACAGCGCGCGTCTCGTCGCGCCAATGACTTTCGTCGGCGACCCAGCCGGAACGCTGCGCGACATAGGTCCAGGTGCGGATATACGCCAATCGCTTGGAAAGCGAGTCGATGTCGCCCTCGGTCTTGTCGATGCGGCGAATTTGCGCGGCGAGCCAGTCGTCGGGGACGTGGCCGTCCTGCAGGAAGCCGAAGATCCTTTGCAGCAGATTGGCGTGTTCCTGCGACGAGATGCCCTGGAAATCCGGGATCCGGCAGACGTCCCAGAGGAGCCTCAGGTCGCGCGGATGCCGGACCCTGTCGCGGATCTGGCCGATCTCGGCGAGCGATTTCAGCGCGCGCAGATCGTCCGCCTCGCGCCCGCGCATGAGCCATTCGTTCTGGGGCGGCGCTTCGAGCGAGGAAATCAGACGGTCGATCGTGCCGAAGTCGAGTTCGCCCGAGCGCCAGTTCAGCCGCTCGATCGGGCGGAAGCGGTGGTTCTCGATCGCGTTCACGACCTCGTCGGCGAGGGGCGAGGCCTCACCGGTCACGCCGAACGTGCCGGGCGTCATGTGCCGCCCCGCCCGCCCGGCGATCTGCGCCAGTTCGTGCGGGAAGAGGTGGCGCATCCGCCAACCGTCGAACTTCGCGGTGGCCGAGAAGGCGACATGGTTGATGTCGAGGTTGAGCCCCATTCCGATCGCGTCGGTGGCGACGAGGTAATCGACGTCGCCGTTCTGGTACATCGCGACCTGCGCGTTGCGGGTGCGGGGGCTGAGCGCCCCCATCACCACCGCCGCGCCGCCCTTCTGGCGGCGGATCAGCTCGGCCATCGCATAGACATTTTCAACCGAAAACCCGACGACGGCCGACCGCGCGGGCATCCGGCTGATCTTTTTCGAACCTGCGTAGCTCAGGGTCGAGAACCGTTCGCGCTTGAGGAACTGCACCTTCGGCACCAGCGCCGCGATGGCGCCGCGCATCGTGTCGGAGCCGAGAAACAGCGTCTCGGCGAGGCCGCGGGCATGGAGCAGCCGGTCGGTGAAGACATGGCCGCGCTCGGGGTCGGCGCAGAGCTGGATCTCGTCCACGGCGAGGAAATCGGCGCCGATCTCGGTCGGCATCGCCTCGACGGTGCAGACCCAGTACTGCGCGCGGGCGCCGACGATGCGCTCCTCGCCGGTCACGAGAGCTGCGACCGCGGGGCCGCGCTGGGCGACGATGCGGTCGTAGACCTCGCGCGCAAGGAGACGCAACGGCAGGCCGATCACGCCGGTGCGGTGCGCCAGCATGCGTTCGATCGCGTAATGGGTCTTGCCGGTGTTGGTCGGGCCGAGGACCGCCGTGATCCTCGTCTCCGCCGCCATGGGATGCTCCTAGAGTCTGGTGCCGGAGGTCTTGCGCTCAAGCCGGGCGAGCGATTCCCTTATCCGTTCGTGGTGCGGATGTATAGCGAGGGCCGCGCGGTACGCCTCGATCGCGCGGGTATCATAGCCCAGTTCCTCCAAGATCAGGCCGAGCCCCGAGAGCGCGCCGAAATGGTGGTCGTTGAGCGCGAGCGTGCGGCGGATATCGGCGACCGAGGGACCGAACTGGCCGGCCATGTAATAGGCGGTGGCGCGCGCGTTCCAGCCCTCGGCGAAATCGGGCGCGTGGTCGGTGAGCGCGGTGAGATGCTCGATCGCAGCTTCGAGATCGCCGGCCTCCATCGCCTCGCGGCCGCGCTTGAGCAGGAGGTCCATCGCGGGCGAGCCGGACTTGGACCATTCGCGGAGGATATCGGACTGGGTCCTCTGCCACTCCCGGTTGTCAGGGTCGGCGAGTTCGGCGTAAAGCTCGTCGAGCGTCGCCGCGCCGGCGGAAACCGGCAGGGCAAGCAGTAACGCGGCGGCACAGGCCGCGAAAACCGATCCGAGCGGGGTGGCGAAACGTCCCATTACACGGCAGAGTGTAGCCGATGCGCGCCGGTCAGCGAAAGGCCCCCGGCGGTCACAATTGGAGGAAGAATGAGCGACGTTGTGAATGCGGCCGTGGCCGCACTGAGCGAGAAACTGTCGGGCGGATTCGCCGGCCGCGCGAAATTCATCATCGAGGGCGAAGGCGCTCTGATGCTCGACACCGCCGGCGTGCGCGCGGGCGACGAGGAGGCCGACGTGACGCTCACCGCCGACCGCGAGACCTTCGAGGGGATCCTCTCGGGCGACGTGAACCCGACCGCGGCCTTCATGCAAGGCAAGCTCAGCGTGGACGGCGACATGGGGCTCGCGATGCAGCTCGGCGCGGTTCTCTCGTAGGGCGATGGAACGCGCGCCGTTCCACGCGGATGTGGCCGAGGCGCCCGCAGGTGAGACCTGCGTCTGGCTTGACACCTCGGACGGCGTGCGCGTCCGCGCCGCGCATTGGCGCGAGGGAGCGAAGGGGACGGTGCTCCTGTTCCCCGGCCGCACCGAATATGTCGAGAAATACGGCCCCGCCGCGGCGGAATTCGCCGCGCGGGGCTACGCGATGGCGACGATCGACTGGCGCGGCCAAGGCATCGCCGACCGGCTCCTGGACGACCGGGCGCCGGGCCATGTCGGCGAGTTCCTCGACTACCAGAGGGATGTGGCGGCGCTGCTGGAGTTCGTCCGCGCCGAGGACCTGCCCGTGCCCTATTACCTCGTCGGCCATTCGATGGGCGGCTGCATCGGGCTAAGGGCGATCCATGACGGGCTGCCGGTCCACGCGGTGACCTTCTCGGCGCCGATGTGGGGCATCAAGATGCACTGGGCGCTGAGACCCGTCGCCTGGACGCTGGTCACGCTCGCGCCGCCCTTCGGGCAGGGCCACCGGATGGTGCCGACGACCTCGCCGATGACCTATGTGCTGGAAGCCCCGTTCGAGGGCAACGTGCTGACCCGCAACGAGGAGATGTTCGCCTTCATGCGCCGCCAGCTCATCGCCCATCCCGAACTCGCGATCGGCGGGCCGACGCTGCAATGGCTCGGCGAGGCGCTGCGCGAGACGCGGGCGCTCAGGCAGATGCCCTCGCCCGCCCTGCCCTGCCTGACCGTACTCGGCGCCGAGGAGCGCATCGTCTGCGCCCCGGCGATCCACGACCGGATGCACCGCTGGCCGGGGTCGGAGTTCGACCTCGTCGGCTCGGCCGAGCACGAGCTGATGATGGAAGGCCCCGAAATGCGGGACAAGTTCTACCGCCGCGCCACGGCGCTGTTCGACGCGAGCCGCTGAGGCGTCAGAGCGGGATCTTTCCGAAGCTCGACCGGAGCGCCTTCGACCAGGCCTCGCTGGTGCGGCGGAAATCGGCGTCGCCGGGCTCGAACCGGCGCTGCTGGGTGACGCGGCATTCGTCGCGCGCGATCACGGCGAGGTCGAGCGGCATCCCGACCGAGAGATTGGAGCGCAGCGTCGAATCCATCGACAGCAGGACCGCCTTCTGGCCGTCGGCGAGCGAGGTGTCAGGCCGCACGATGCGGTCGAGGATCGGCTTGCCGTACTTATGCTCGCCGATCTGCAGGAAGGGCGTGTCCTCGGTCGCCTCGATGAAGTTGCCCTCGGGGTAGATCAGGAACATCCGCATCACCCCGCCCTTGCGCTGGCCGGCGACGATCATCGAGGCGGGGCCGAACTGGCCGCCGGTGCGGAGCCGCTGGTCGACCGCGTCGCGCACCGCCCAGAGCGTGGCGCCGACGATCTCGGCCACCTTCAGGAGCGTCGGCGCGAGGAGGATCGAGGTTTCGGGTGAGGCCTCGGGGTCCTCCACCGCCTCTTGCAGCTTGGCGATCGTGGCTTGCGTCACCGAGAGGCTGCCGGCGGTGAGGATCGCGACGACCCGCTCGCCCGGCACCTCGAAGCTGAACATCTTGCGGTAGGAGGAGATGTGGTCGATCCCGGCATTGGTGCGGGTGTCGGACAAAAGCACCATGCCCTCGTTCAGGAGAAGCCCCACGCCATAGGTCATGTCCGATATCCCCTCTGCCCCGACCGCGCCACACTAGGGCGCGGCGGGACCGCCCGCAACACCCCGCGGCAGGGCGATTTCCACCCCTTGCCGCTTGCCTTGCCCGGCCCGCCGCCCCTATGTCTTGGGCGGACAGAAAAGGAGTTTCCCATGCCCATCCGCCTGCCGCGCCCGGTCTTCGACACCCATGCCGCCGCCGGGGGGCTCGGCGATTTGCCGGAATGGGACCTGAGCGATCTCTACACCGCCCCCGACGCGCCGGAACTGGCGCGTGACATGGGCTGGCTGGAACAGGCCTGCGCCGATTTCGCCGCCAGCTACGAGGGCAAGCTCGCCACGCTCGACGCGGCCGCGATGCTCGGCTGCATCCGGGCCTACGAGCGGATCGAGGCGGTGGCGGGCCGGATCATGTCCTACGCTGGCCTGCGCTACTACCAGAACACGGTCGACGCCGCGCGCGCCAAGTTCATGTCGGACTGCCAGGACAAGGTCACCGACTTCACCACGCCGCTCGTGTTTTTCTCCTTGGAATTCAACCGAATCGAGGACGAAGCTTACACGTCGCTTTTCAACGCAAACGCCGACATCGCCCGCTACAAACCGGTCTTCGACCGGATGCGGGCGCTGCGCCCGCACCAGCTTTCGGACGAGCTCGAGCGGTTCCTGCACGACCAGTCGACGGTCGGCGCCTCGGCCTGGAACAAGCTCTTCGACGAGACGATGGCAGCGCTGGAATTCACAGTGAAGGGAGAGGCGGAGCCTCTGAGCCTCGAAGCCACGCTCAACCTCCTCTCGGAGCCCGAGCGCGGGCGGCGCGAGGCCGGGGCGCGCGCTCTCGCCGAGGTTTTCGGAAGCAATGTCAAACTCTTCGCGCGCGTACACAACACGCTCGCGAAAGAGAAGGAGATCGAGGACCGCTGGCGCAAGATGCCCACGCCCCAGCACGGCCGGCACCTGTCGAACGATGTCGAGCCGGAGGTGGTGGAGGCGCTCAGGAACGCTGTCGTCGCCGCCTATCCGAAGCTCTCGCACCGCTACTACCGGCTCAAGGCGAAGTGGATGGGGCTCGACAAGCTCCAGGTCTGGGACCGAAACGCGCCCCTGCCGATCGAGACCAAGCGCACCGTCGGCTGGGAGGAGGCGCGCAATACCGTGACCTCGGCCTATGCCGCCTTCTCTCCCGATCTCGCCGCGCTGACCGAGCCGTTCTTCGACAACGGCTGGATCGACGCCGGGGTGAAGCCCGGCAAGGCACCCGGCGCCTTCGCCCATCCGACCGTGACCGAGGTGCATCCTTACGTGATGCTCAACTACCTCGGCAAGCCGCGCGACGTGATGACGCTGGCGCATGAGCTTGGCCACGGCGTTCATCAGGTGCTGGCGGCCCCTCAGGGCGAGATGCTGGCGTCGACGCCGCTGACGCTGGCCGAGACCGCGTCGGTCTTCGGCGAGATGCTGACCTTCCGCAAGCTCCTCGCGCAGGCGAAGGATGCAAATGAGCGCAAGGTGCTGCTGGCCGGAAAGGTCGAGGACATGATCAACACCGTGGTCCGCCAGATCGCCTTCTACGACTTCGAGTGCAAGCTCCACGCCGCACGGCGCGTGGGTGAGCTGACGCCCGAGGACATCAACGCGCTCTGGATGAGCGTGCAGGGCGAAAGCCTTGGCGACGCGTTCGAGTTCATGGAGGGCTACGAGACATTCTGGGCCTATATCCCGCATTTCGTCCACTCGCCATTCTACGTCTATGCCTATGCCTTCGGCGACGGGCTCGTGAACGCGCTCTACGCGGTCTACGAGGAGGGGCTGCCGGACTTCCAGGCGAAGTATTTCGAGATGCTGAAGGCGGGCGGCTCGAAGCACCACAAGGCGCTCCTGAAGCCCTTCGGGCTCGACGCCAGCGATCCGAAGTTCTGGGACAAGGGGCTGTCGATGATCGCCGGGATGATCGACGAGCTCGAGGCGATGGAGGGATGAACCCCGGCCGGGACGCGGGGCCGGGTCTTGTCCTGCATGTCCCGGGCCACATGCTCGACCCCGACGAGGCCGCGCTGCCGGGGCTCTTCCAGAAGCTCGCGGCCGGGTTTCGGGCGCGTGGGGTAAGGGTGGAGACCCGCTGGCGCGACCGCGTGGCGCTGGCGGAGATGGGCGAGACGGCGGACCTCCACCTGATCCACAACGGCGCGGTCCGCCACCCGCGGGCGCTGAACACCGGCCTCGCCTACGTTTTCCCGTTCTGGTACTGCGACGCGCAAGGCATCTTCGCGGACTCGAGCCTCGCGAGTGCCGCGTTCGATCCCGGCGCCGAGGATCCCGAAGCCGCGGCATCCTTCTTTGCCGCCCATGCGCGGCGGATCGTCGGGCAGCGGCTGAGCCGCTACGACCAGCCCATCCGGCGCGCGGAGTTTGCAGGCGGTGCGATCGCGGTCTTCCTGCAGGGCGACAGCGAGCCGGTCGAGCGGATGCGCCACATGCGCGAGGCCGAGATGTTCGAGGCGGTCGTCGCGGCGCGGGGCGAGCACAAGCTGATCGTCAAGGCCCATCCGCGCAACCGCACCGGCGACACCGGGGCGGTCCTGGACCGCGCCCGCGAGTTGCCCGGCGTGATCGTCACCGATGCCAATGTCCACGACATCCTCGCGGCCAGCGCGGCCACGGTCTCGATCTCGTCGGCGACCGCACTCGAGGGGATGTTCCACCGGGTGCCGGCGGTGCTCTGCGGCCGCTCGGACCTGCATCACTGCGCCGAGACCGCGCCCGACCCCGGCGCAGTGGCGGACGCGCTCCGCACCGCGCTCGAGCGGACCTATCCGTTCGAGGCCTTCGTGCACTGGTTCCTCGGCGCGGGCATGCTCAACACCGGGCGCGACGACCTTCTCGATCGGGTGGTGGCGCGGTTCCGGGCGCGAGGCGTCGACATGGCCGCGCTCGGCCTCGGCGATTGACCGGGGTGCTGTGGTCGGGAAGAGTGGGCGCAACCTGACCGCGAGGCCCGGATGGCGAAAATCCTGCTCAGGCTGATCCTTCTGCTCGCCGTCCTCGGCGCGGCCGGGTTCTTCACGTTCGCCCCCGGCATCGTCGACCGCCGGTTGAACCCGGTCGCCGCGCATGATCCCTGGCCGGTGAGTCCGGCCGCCAAGGCGATGCACGAGCGGCTGATCATCGGCGACCTCCATGCCGACACGCTGCTGTGGGACCGCGACCTGACGCGGCGCTCAGATCGCGGCCATGTCGATCTGCCGCGCCTTGCCGAGGGCAATGTCGCGCTGCAAGTGTTTACCACCGTTACCAAAAGCCCCTCCGGCCTCAACTACGCGAAGAACACCGCCGATGCGCCCGACGACATCACCCGGCTATTCATCGGCCAGTTGCGCCCCCTGCGGGCCTGGCGCGACCTGACCGAGCGCGCGCTGGTGCAGGCCGATGCGCTGGCGGCGGCCGAGGCGGCGGCGCCCGGCGCCTTGAAGATCGTCCGAACCCGCGCCGACCTCGCCGAAGTTCTCGCGCGCCGGGACGCGGGCGAGCGGGTCACCGGCGGCATCCTCGGCGCCGAGGGTGGCCACGCGTTGTTGGACGATCTGGCCAATCTCGACCGGCTTTACGACGCCGGGTTCCGGCTGATCGGGCTCACCCATTTCTTCGACAACGCGCTCGGCGCCTCGCTGCACGGTGAGGCCGGGGGCGGGTTGACGCCATTCGGCCGCGAGGCGGTGCGGGCGATGGTCGGGCGCCACATGATCATCGACCTCGCCCATGCTTCGCCACAGGTGGCGCGCGAGGTCCTGGCGATGGTCGATGTCCCGGTCGTGGTCAGTCATACCGGCATCCGCTCGCACTGCGAGACGGTGCGGAACTATCCCGACGCGCTGATGCAGGCGATCGCGGCGAAGGGCGGATTGATCGGCATCGGCTTCTGGAAGGACGTGACCTGCGACGACAGCCCGGCGGGCATCGCTGCGACGATCGTCGCCGCGATCCGGCTTGTCGGCGAGGACCATGTCGCGCTCGGCTCGGACTGGGACGGCTCGGTCGGGGTCGCCTTCGACGTCTCGGAGCTTGCCGCGCTGACCGGGGCGCTGATCGACGCCGGGCTTTCGGAGCCGGTCATCGCCAAGGTGATGGGCGGCAACATGCTGCGCTTTTTGGAGTCGGCGTTGCCTGACCGCTGAGGGCGGGCCTCACATCGGCTGGATATCGGCGAAATGCGGCGGCAGGTCGTGCACCGGCACCTTCACGAGGTCCTTGGCGAGATCGCCGTGCAGCGCCGCGGCGGGGGCACCGGTCAGCTTGGCGCGCAAGGCGCCGAGCATCTTCGGCGGTGCGGCAACGATCAGCCGATCGGGCTTGACGCGCGCCCAGGTCTCCTGCACCGCCTCGACCACATGCTGGGCGAAGTTCGAGCGGGCGATCTCCTGATCGTGTCCGTGAGTGTCGAACCCGTGGCGCGCGGTACCGCCGGGGCCTCCGGTCTGGCGCCCGGGCCGGTCTTCGTACTCGATCTGGGCATCAGCAAACTGGGCGACCGACAGTCCGGCGCGTTCCGTCAGCCCCTTGCCGATTCCGTCGTTTATGAGAAGCCGGGCATTTTCCTCGCCGGCGACGAGTACAAGCGTGCGTACTGGCTTCATGACCATCCTCCGCTTTTTTGTATGCCCTTCAATATAGGGCAAACCCGTGTTCATTACACCGCGACGCGCGCGGCGGCGTCACTCCGCCGCGGCGAAAACCCGGTCGATCACCGCCTGGGTGCCCTGCGCGTCCTCGAGCCGCCAGGGAAAGGGCGCGCCGCCCCGGACCGCGCGGCCGAAGGCCTCGACCTGGAGGCAGTATTGCCGCGCGCCGGGGAAGCGTTCGAGATGGTCGGGCTGTCCCGCGCGAAAAAGGTGCAGCTGCGCCTCTCCGAAAAGCCCGGCGTTGAACGGCGCGGTGAGCCGGAGGAGCCCAGCCTCGCCTTGGAACACCACCTCCTGGCGCGGAAAGAGCCGCATCGAGGTCATCGCGTGGAAACTGAAGCGCCCGCCCGGTCCCTCCATGTCGCCCGAGACGAGCGCGAAGGTGTCGACGCCGTTCTCGCGTTCGATCCGGGTGCGGAGCGTCACCGGCTCGGCCCCGGTCGCCCAGCGCAGCGAGCCGTAGGTGTAGACGCCGATATCGGGGATCGAGCCGCCGCCGGTCTCGGGACGGTTGCGGATATTGCCGGGATCGGCGCGGTTGTCATAGCTGAAATGGGCATCCGCATGGAGCACGCGCCCGATCGCCCCCTCGGCGATGAGCGCCTGCGCCCGCTGCCATTGCGGGTGGTGGACGATCATGTAGGCCTCGGCAGCGAGAAGCCCGGTGGCGTCGCGAAGCGCGATCAGCGCTTCGATCTCGTCCGCCGTCATCGCGATCGGCTTTTCGGTCAGTACATGCTTGCCGGCCTGCAGCGCCTTCCTTGTCCATTCGACGTGAAGGTGGTTCGGTAGCGGGATATAGACCGCTTCGATGCCGGGATCGGCGAGCAGCGCCTCGTAGCTCGGGTAGACTGTCAGGTCCGGGCAGAAGGCCCGGAACCCCTCGGCCTTGGCGGGATGCGCGGTCGCGAGAGCGGCGAGCCGCGCGCCCTCGGCCTCGTGGATCGCGCGGGCCATGTGCTCGCGGGCGAAATTCGCGGCGCCGAGAACGCCCCAGTTGACGGTGGTCATGCCTACCCTCCCGCAGCCTGCGCTGTCGCTGACAGCTACCCGACGGCCCCGCGTCCGGCAAGCAAGGGCGGCGCGGGCCGGGGGATCGGTGGTGCCGCCCGGTCAGGCCGGCACCACCATGCCCTTGTCCTTGGCGAGCTTGCGCATCTCGTTTTGCAGCTTCTCGAAGGCGCGGACCTCGATCTGGCGGATCCGCTCGCGGCTCACGTCGTACTGGCCGGAGAGATCCTCGAGCGTCACCGGATCGTCCTGCAGCCGGCGCTGGATCAGGATGTCGCGCTCGCGGTCGTTCAGGACCGCCATCGCCGCCTCCAGAAGCTCGCGCCGGATCGCCAGCTCGTCGGCCGCCTCGTAGTCGCCCGCCTGGTCGGCATCCTCGTCCTCAAGCCAGTCCTGCCACTGCGCCGTGCCCTCGCCCTCCGAACCGATCGTCGCGTTCAGCGAGGCGTCGGAACCGGCGAGCCGGCGGTTCATGTCGATCACCTCGTCCTCGGTGACATTGAGGTCATGGGCGATCTTGGCGACATGCTCGGGCCTGAGATCGCCGTCCTCCAGCGCGCCGATCTTCGACTTCGCCTTGCGCAGGTTGAAGAACAGCTTCTTCTGCGCCGAGGTGGTGCCGAGCTTCACGAGGCTCCAGGACCTGAGGATGTATTCCTGGATCGAGGCGCGGATCCACCACATCGCGTAGGTCGCAAGCCGGAAACCCTTTTCCGGGTCGAAGCGTTTGACCGCCTGCATCAGGCCGACATTGGCCTCCGAGATCACCTCGGCCTGCGGCAGTCCGTAGCCGCGATAGCCCATCGCGATCTTCGCGGCGAGGCGCAGGTGCGAGGTGACCATCTTGTGGGCGGCCGAGCTGTCCTCGTGGTCCACCCAGCGCTTGGCCAGCATGTATTCCTCTTCGGGCTCCAGAAGCGGGAACTTGCGGATTTCCTGCAAGTACCGGTTCAGCCCCTGTTCGGGGCTCGGAGCGGGAAGATTGGCGTAACTCGTCATTCAGACCCCCTGTTCCTTACAAGGACCAAGCAACCTAGGCGCGCATGGATATCCGCGCAAGGCGCAAGGCCTATCATCGGTAGTTTAACGTCAGATGAGCCGGTTTCCGTCGCTCTGCCAGATTTGTGTCGGTCCGATCACGGTCTTGTCAGAAATTGTAAAGCATTTTAGTCGGAATTGCGCGAGTTGTCACCGAGAACCGCGAGGAGCCCGGCGAAATCCTCCGGCAGCGGGCTTTCGAATTCGAGCCGTTCGCCCGTCACCGGATGGTCGAAGCCGAGCGTCGCGGCATGGAGCGCCTGGCGCGGGAAGGCGATGACGGCTTCCGCCGCCCCCTGCCCGAGCGCCTTTGCCGCCGGCTTGCGTCGGCCGCCATAGGTCTGGTCGCCCACGAGCCCGTGGCCGACATGGGCCATGTGGACGCGGATCTGGTGGGTGCGCCCGGTTTCGAGCCAGCATTCGACGAGCGCCACCGACGGCGGGGTGCCGAAGCGGTCGAGGACGCGCACCCGCGTCACCGCGTGGCGACCGCCGTGGAACAGCACCGCCTGGCGCTGACGGTCGGTTTTGTGGCGCGCGAGCTGGGTGGTGATCTTGAGAATCCCGCCCGCCTCGAAATTCGTGCCCTTCACGCCGTGCAGCCGCGGGTCGGCGGCATCGGGCGCGCCATGCACCAGCGCGAGGTAGCGCCGGGTGACGCTGTGCTTCTCGAATTGTTTCGCAAGCCCGTGATGCGCCCGGTCGGACTTCGCCACGACGAGAAGCCCGGTCGTGTCCTTGTCGATGCGGTGGACGATGCCCGGCCGCCGCTCGCCGCCGATGCCCGAGAGCGTCTCGCCGCAATGATGGAGGAGCGCGTTGACGAGCGTACCCGCGGGCGAGCCCGGCGCGGGATGGACCACCATGCCGGCGGGCTTGTCGATGACGATGAGGTCGTCGTCCTCCCAGATGACATTCAGCGGAATCGCCTCGGGCCGGGTCTCGACCGCCTCGGCGGGGCCGAGCGCGATCTCGAAGACCTCGCCCTCGGCCACCTTCACCTTGGCGTCTGTGACGGGGGCGCCGGCGTGCGTCACCGCGCCCTCGGCCAGGAGCTTCGCGAGCCGCGAGCGCGACAGGGCGGCTTCCTCTGGCACATCGCGGGCGAGCGCCTTATCAAGGCGGTCGGGCGGGTTCTCCCCGATCACGACGGTAAGGACAGGGCCGGTGGCATCCGACATCAATCAAGCTCCGAACGACGAGGGCACCGGCACGCCGCCGGAGCTCCGCTTCCTGAAAGTTCTGGTCTCGGTTCTGGCCGGGACCATGATCGTCGGCCTGATAACGATCATCGGGCTGCTTGTCATCCGCTTCCCGAAGGCGCTGGAGCCGCGCCCGGCGCTGCCCTCGGCGATCGCCCTGCCCGACGGCGCCAAGGCCGAGGCGGTAACGATGGGCCGCGGCTGGGTCGCGGTGGTGACCGAGGCGGACGAGATCCTGATCCTCGACGCCGAGACCGGCGAGCTGCGCCAGCGCGTGGCGATCACTCCGGCGGAGTGACGCCGCCCTGCCGGCCGGCCGCCCAGCGGTTGAGCCAGGCGAGTGCCGCGAGCGAAAGGCCGAGGGCGAGGAACGAGGCGACCCGCGTCAAGCCGGACAACCCCGAGGCGTCGATCAGGAAGACCTTGGCGATGGTCAGGGCGATCACCGTCATGGCGATGCGCCTCAGGTCCTGCGAGCGCCGGGCGATGGCCTGGTAAAGGAGGACCGCGCCTACCAGCATCAGCGCGATCGTGTAGCTGTAGAGTTCTCCTTGCGTGACGCCCGGCACCGAGAGGTCGTCGCCGCGCCAGAGCCTGCGGATCTCGAGCCCGGCATAGAGCGCCGCGAAGGCCACGCCGACCGCGCCGAGGCCGATCCGCAGCCAGCGGTTCAGATGGCCGAGCCGCGCCGCGCCCAGAAGCAGGAGGAGCCCCGGCAGGCCATAGGCGACGAGGAGCGTGTCGAGGACCGGCGGGCCGTAGACGCGCCATTCCGGCGCGCCCGGCCCGCCGATGAAACGGGCGAAGAGCGGGTTCGCCGGCCCGGTCGCGAGCAGAAGTCCGCCGAAGCCGATCAGCGCCGCGATCCCCGCAATGGCCCAGCGCAGCCAGCGGAGCACGCCGCCAAGCTGCAACCGGTAGAGCTGCACCAGCATCAGCACCAGCCAGGGCATCGCGTTGAGCGCGAGCCCCCAATGCGACAAGACCCACTCGCCGGTTCCGCGCGTCGTCAGCCAGCGGGTCAGGAGAACGTTGACCGTGAGCGCCGTATAGCCGGCAAAGGCGCTTTCGAGAAAGACCCGCGCCGCGCGCCGCTCGAGCCCGGAGAGGAGGAAAAGCCCCGCCGCCATCGCCGCCGCGGCGCCGCCATAGGAGGCGATGACCTCCCAGAGAGCCGCTCCGTCCACCGCCCAGGCGAGCCCGGGGTCGATCACGAGCCGCCACGACAGCACGATCACCGCGGCCTGGATGAAGAGCCCCATCTCCGGCAGCCGGAACCGCCGGTCAAGCGCGGCGGCCGCGACGACGAGGGCCGAGAGCGCCAGCGTCAGCGCGCCCTTGGTGGTGATCAGGAACAGCGCGAGCGCGATCAGCGACAGTGCCGAGAGCGTGGCATAGGCCGCGCGGCGGCGGTCCTCGCCGTCGGCGCGGGCGAAGCCCAGCGCCAGCGCCACCATGATCGCGGCGAGGCCGATGACATGGAGCGCCCAGGTATAGGTCCCGAGCACCGCCGAGGGCGCCCAGAAGAGTTCCATCACCAACGCGGTGAGCGGCGCGGCGAGGGCCGCGCCCGCCGCCCAGAACGGTTTCAGCCGCCCCGCCGCGCCGCTCGCCCAGGCCGCAGCCAGCGTCACCGCGAGCGCGAGCGCGAGGAGGAGCGTCGCGGTCAGCGGCGGCGCGGTCTCGGGTTCGCGCAGATGGATGGCGCGGGCGGCGAACTCGCGGGCGAGCGGCCAGCGGTCGAGCCCCTCCAGCCCAAGCCGGAGGAGGAACCCCGCCACGGGCAGGAGCGTCAGGTCGGAAAGCGCGGGCGCGGGGCCCGACCAGGTGGTGAGCGCGAGCGCCAGCGCCGCGAGGCAGAGGAAGACGAGGAGGCTTTCCGCCCCGGTCTCGGCGGGCAGGAGCGTGAGGATGACCGCCGCCGCCGCCACCGCGCCGCCGGCAAGGCGGGTCGGAAAGTACGGCCAGCCGCCCTGCCCCTTGCGCCAGAGCGCCTCGGCGAACATCGGCCCCTGATGGTCGGGCAGGATCCCGCGCGCCGGGATCAGGATGGCGAGCGCCACGAGGACGGTGAGCGTCAGCGCGTACCAGCCGCCCCCGCCGGTTCCGGCGAAGGTGAGCCAGGCCCCGGCATGACCGAGAACCAGCGCGAGCACCGAGACCCAGGCCCAGCGCCGGATCGTGTCGATGGCGAGCCCTGCGCCCGCGATCACCGCGAAATAGCCATAGAGCCAGTAGGGCGCCTCGCTCTCGCCGCCGACGAGGAAGGGCGCGGCGGCGGCGCCAAGGAGGCCTACGGCGGCGAGGAACGGTCCGTGGAACCAGCCGAGAACGACCGCGAGCGCGGCGGTGGCCAGAAGCCCGGCAAAGGCGACCTCCGGCCCGATCAACTCGTAGAGCTGGCGCGCGGCGAGGACGCCGCCGAAGATCGAGACGAGCCCGGCCCCGGAGAAGGTCGAGGGCAGATAGGCGGTGGCCGAGTGCTCGCTGTCGCCCCAGCGCCGGCGCAGCCACTCGCCCGCGCCGATAAGCGCGAGGCCGAGGAGGATCGCCGCGGCGACCCGCATCGGCGGCGGCAGGAGCCCGTTCTCGACCCCGTATTGCACGAGGAAGATCCCGGCAAGCGCCAGCGACAGCGCCGAGACCGCGTAGACCCAGTTCGCGACCAGCCAATCGCCGAGGGTCGAGCCCCGCTCGGGCCGCGCCACCACGACCGGCTCAGAGCTCCGCGCGGCGGCGGGGGGCAGGTTCTCCCAGGGGCCGGGCGCAATCGGTGGTGCCTCGGCCGCTTCCGGCAGTTCGGGCGCCGGAGGTTGTGGCGGCGCGGGCATTTCGGGCAGGTCCGGCACGGCCGGCGTCGCGGGCACCTCGGGAGGCGCCGCGCGGGACCTTGCGCGCAGGTCCTTCACCTCGTGTTCCAGCATGGCCGCGCGCCGTTCCAGCAGCGCGAACTGGCGCCTGAGACCCGAGACCGCGACCAAAAGCACGATCACGAGGACCGGGATCGCGAGCGCTACGAGTGCCGCAAATACGAGCAGAGCTTCCATGCCTCACCTCCCCTGCCGCCCCGGATCTGCGTCCGGTCTCGTTGCCTCCATTGATACCGAAGGCGACCCGCGAGGAAAGTCAGGAATTCCCCTTGGCCTCTCCCGCCCCGCCGAAAAGCCCCGCGAGGCCGCGGCTGACGAGGTTCGTGACCTTGGGCTTCGGCAGGGCGGCGAAGGGCAAGGGCCGGCAGACCTCGATTGCCGCGACGCCGACCCGCGCGGTCAGCGCGCCGTTGATCACCCCCTCGCCGAAGCGGCGCGAGAGCTTCGAGAGAAGCCCGCCGCCCGCAACCGACTGGATCAGGTCATCGCCGACCGCGACCGCGCCGGTCGCGACGAGATGGGCAAGGACCGCGCGCAGGAGCCGCCAGCTGCCGATCGTGCCGGCGCGGCCGCCGTAGATCTCGGCGATGCGGCGCACCATGCGCAGATTGGCGATGAGCGCGGCCGCGACATCGGCGAGTGCCAGCGGCACGATCGCGGTCACCGTCGCGACCTGCCGCGCCGAGGCTTCGATCTCGGCCCGCGCGGCGCGGTCGAGAGGCGCCATCAACTCGGCCTCGGCGAGCGTGAGGAGCGCGTCGGCATCGAAGACCTCGCCCCGCCGCTCGGCGAGCCGGGAACGGCCCCAGGCGGTCTCGTCGCGGGCCTCGTAAAGCGCGACGAGCCGGTCGGCGACGCGGTTCGCCTGTTTCAGATCGCCCGAGGCGAGGGCATCGAGCGCGGCGCGGTGCACCCGGTCGAGCCGCGCGAGGCGGCCATAGGCGGCCCATTCCCGGAGGGCAATCAGGACGGCCGCGAGAAGGAAGAGCCCGACCAGCGCCGCCGCGATTCCGCCGAGGAGCGGGTTCTGGCTGAGGAGGGTCTCGACGAAGCGCCAGGCGGAGATCGACAGCACGAAGCCGAAGAGCGCACCGGCCGTGGTCCAGAAGAACCGGCCGAGCGGCGACCGGCGCCGGGCCCCGAGCGCCGCCACCGTCTGCATCGCCCGGCCCTCGGGCTGCAGCTCGGGAACCGGCGGCGCCTCAGCCGGACCCTCCGCGGCGGGGCGCTCCATCTCGATCAGCACCGGACCCTTGGGTTTCGTCATGCCGCACCTCCCGCCTTCCGCACCAGCCGGACATCCGGCAACCGCTCCGCGTTGCGGTTGCCGTCCGTGCGTTCCGTTTCCACAAATCCGCGCGCAGAATAGAACCGCAGCGCCCCGGCATTCGCCTGAAAAGTCCAAAGCGAAAGATCGGACTCCGCCGCCCCCGCCGCCGCCAGCAGCGCCGATCCGACGCCCCGTCCGCGCGCCGTAGCGGCCACATAGAGCGCGTCGATCTCGCCGCCCTGTCGCGCGAGGAAACCCGCGACTCCGCCCGCCCGCGCCACCAAGACCTCGTGGCTGGCGAGCAGTCCCGCGACGAAGGCGCGGTCCTCGTCCCGGCTGTGGAGCCGCGGCATCCAGGGGGTCGCGTCGATCCAGTCCGACAGGATCGACGCCATCGCCGGAACATCCTCCGGCCCCGCGCTCTCGACTACGATCCTCACAGCCGGTCCCCGATCAGGAACTCCGCCGCGCGGTCGAGCCTGATATGCGGCGGCCCCTCGCCCGGTTTGAGCTTCAACACCGCCGGCGCGAAGGCCATCACCTCGTAGTCGGCGTCGAGCCACTGGGTCGCCCCTTCCCGCGCGGGGGCCAGGAGAGCGGCGGGATTGTCGGGCAGGTCGCCCGGATAGAACGCCGCCTCGCGCCCGCCGTCGAGAAGCCGGCCGCGCACGCAGTCGAGCATGCGGCCCTCGTGGCGGACGCTCTCCTCGACGGTGGCGCGCAAGGACGCGATCGCCATCGCGGCGGTCTCGGCCCCGGCGAACTCGGCCCGGTCCTTGGCGTCGCGCATCAGCGCCGCCATGATCCGGGTGAGCTTGGCATGTTCCAAATGGTGCAGGTGGTCGGCCTTGGTCGCGGCGAAGAGAATGCGTTCCACCCGGCGCAAACCCAGAAGCCCGGTGAGCCAGCCGGTGCGGCCCGGCCGGAACGCCGCGAGGATGCCGGCCATCGCCCGGCGCATGTCCTCGACCGCGCGCGGGCCGGCATGGATCGCGCCGAGCGCGTCGACCAGCACGACCTGGCGGTCGATCTTCGCGAAATGGTCGCGGAAGAAGGGCTTCACCACCTTGGCCTTGTAGGCCTCGAAGCGCCGCTCCATCTCGCGCCAGAGCGCGCCGCGCGGGATCTCGGCAGGCTTCGGGAGGGGCGCGAAGGTCAGGACCGGCGAACCCGCAAGCTCGCCCGGCAGGAGGAACCGGCCCGGAGTGCAGTCCGAATAGCCCGCCGCCCGCGCGGCGCCGAGATAGGAAGCGAAGCCCTCGGCCAGCGCCTTCGCCCGCATCTCGTCATGCGCCGCCGCCGCATCGAGCCCGGCGATCTGCGCCAGGTAGCCGGCCGCCTCGACGCGGGGCTCTATCCGGGTGAGCACCTCGGCGCTCCATCCGGCATAGTCCTGTTCCATAAGCGCGAGGTCTAAAAGCCACTCGCCGGGATAGTCGACGATGTCGAGATGGAGCGTACGCGGCCCCCGCATCCCGCCGAAGAGCCCCGCCTCGGCGAGCCGGAACGACAGCCGCAACTCGCTGACGGCACGGGTGCTTTCGGGCCAGCGCGGCGCGGGTCCGGTGAGCTCGTCGAGGTGCACCTCGTAGTCGAAGCGCGGCACGGTGTCGTCGGGCTGGGGCTGGAGGAAGGCCGAGAGGATCCGCCCCTCGGCGGCGGCCCTGAGCCCCGGCATCCGGCCGCGATCCATCAGGTTGGCGACGAGCGAGGTGATGAAGACGGTCTTGCCGGCCCGCGAAAGCCCGGTGACGCCGAGCCGGATCACCGGGTCGGAAAAGGCCTCGGTTAGCCCCGAGCCGAGCCCGCCGAGCCCGCGCAGAAGATCGTCCGCGATGTCACCGATACCCAAGACCTGCCCCTCGCCTTTCCGCCCAAGATAGGCACCCCGGCCACGGCTGTGTAGGGGCGATTGCCAAGCCGCGTCTCGGCGGCTAGGGAGGGCCATGCCCCGCTACGCGCTTCTGATCGACTATCACGGCGGCCCGTTTTCGGGCTGGCAGCGGCAATCCGGCCAGCCCTCGGTGCAGGAGGCGGTGGAAACCGCGCTCCGGAAGCTCGAAGCGGAAGCCCCCGGCATCGCGGCGGCGGGGCGCACCGATGCCGGTGTCCACGCCACGGGCCAGGTCGCGCATTGCGACCTCGCGAAGGACTGGGACCCGTTCCGTCTATCCGAGGCCTTGAACTTCCACCTGAAACCCGCCCCGGTGGCGATCCTCAAGGCCGCCCGCGTCGCCGACGACTTCCACGCCCGCTTCTCGGCCAACGAGCGGCGCTACCTCTTCCGGCTGATCGCGCGCCGCGCGCCGCTCACCCATGACGCGGGGCTGGCGTGGCGGGTGCTGAACCGGCTCGACGCGGAAGCGATGCGCGCGGGCGCCGCCCATCTCGTCGGCCATCACGACTTCACCACCTTCCGCTCGACTCTCTGCCAGTCGAAGAGCCCGGTGAAAACACTCGACGAGATCACGATCACCGAGCACGCGATCCCGCAGGGAACCGAGTACCGTTTCCAGCTTCGTGCCCGGAGCTTCCTGCACAACCAGGTCCGCTCCATCGTCGGCACGCTCGAACGTGTCGGCGCCGGGTCCTGGGCGCCCGAGGACGTGCGCGCCGCGCTCGAGGCCCGCGACCGCACCGCCTGCGGGCCGGTCTCGCCGCCCGACGGGCTCTATCTCACCGGCGTTGGCTATCCCGAGAACCCCTTCGTGTGAGTCTATTGCGCCGCGGTTCCGGGGCGCCGAACGCCGCCCTGGGGATGGCGCGCGCGGAAACTGACGCTCGATTGCCGGAGATTTCACGACGGCACGCCCGACGGTCTGACGTCGCGCTGACAGGTCCGTTGCAGGATGAACCATCGAAACCCAGCAAGGAAAGGCCAGACCGATGCCCCGCCCCCAGCCCCGCCGCGAAACGCCCCGCATCTACCGCCCCGCGCCGCCGCCCGGTCCGCGCATGCCCAGGACCTACCGCTTCACCGACTTCGCGATGATCTGACCCCCGCAAACGCCAGCGCGGACCCTTTACCCTCCGCCCGCTCTCCGCATAGGCTTTCAGGACCACAGTCAGCCCCGGGTGGAGCGCATGTTTCAGGACGACTTTCCCCTTCTTGGTACCCCGAGCCTCCTCGCGCTGATCCTGCACGGGGCGGAGGCCGGACCGGTGACCCTCGACGACTGCGCCGCCCGTCTCGACGCGCTTTTCCGCGACGCGAACGAACGCCCCGCCCTGCCGCCCGATGCCATCCGCGACCGGCTCGCGCGCCACGTCCGCCAGCTCGAGATTGCCCGGCTCCTCGAGCCGGTCGGGGACAGCGCCTATCGGCTCACCGACCGCGGCAGCGAGACGCTGCGGCACCGGACCGGCCGGATCGACCTGCCCGACCTGATGTCATACCCCGAATACGCCGCGCATATCGGCGAGAGCGGCGGCCATGCGCCGCGTGCGGATACCCGCGGCGCGAGCTACGACGAAGGCTACGAGGCCCGGCGCGCCGGCCGGAGGTTCACCGCCAATCCGTACACGGTCAATTCCGTCGACCACCTCTGCTGGGAGAACGGCTGGATGGAGGCGCTCGACGACGAGCAGCCCTGATCCCGCGTGGATGGCGCGCCCGCCCCGGACGGTCAGTCCGCAGGGTCGGGATTTCCCTACCTGTCGCGCGGAACCACAAATGCTATCCTTTCCGTATTGACGAAAGGCATTTTGAAGGGGCCGACGGGTGGCAAAGGCTGGGGTCCCGACATTCAACGCGGATCCCGGCCGGCAACACATGATCTCACGTCCCCGCCAGCGGACCGACACATTTCTGGATCCGCGCCGGCCGGCCCCCATGTCCTTCCGTGAACGAAGGAGAGAGTCATGAATCGACAAGCCCCGCGCCCGCCCGTTCCGAAGCCCCGCCCCGGAGACCGCAAGCCGCGTCCGCCGCGCGCCCCACGCGTCACCTACCGGTTCACCGACTGGGCCGCGATCTAACTGGCTGTATCTCTCGGGTCAGTCAGGCCGGAACGCGGCAGACAGGCGATGCCGTCGCGTCGGCTTCGGCGCCCCCCCCGGGCCGTGACCCATTCGGACGACGCTCAAGCGTTCAGATCCCTGAGCAACCGACCGTGCTTCCTGACCTCGGTCAAGACATCGCCGAAGGTCACGATCCCCTTTCCCTTCAGCATCGGCAGGAGCTTCAGGAACGCCTCGGCCGTGGCGATCGTGTCGCCGATCGCGGTGTGGCGCGCCTCCTCGGGGATGGTGATGCCGAGCCGCGCGGCGAGCGCGTCGAGAGAATGGCTCTCGGTCTGGCCGTAGACCACCGCCGAGAGAAGCACCGTGTCGAGGATCGGGTGGTCGAAGGCCTGCCCGATCTCGGCCTCGCGCCGTTTGAGGAAGGTCATGTCGAAGGGCGCGTTGTGGGCGATCAGCACGGCGCCCTCGGCGAAGCGATGGAACCGGGTGAGCGCCTCGGCGATGCCGGGCGCGCCGGCCACCATCCGGTCGGAGATCCCGTGCACCGCGGTCGCGCCGGGCGGGATCGGGCGGCCGGGATCGACCAGCATGTCGAGAACTTCGCCCTGGATGCGCCGCCCGTTCACCAGCCGGAGCCCGGCAATCTGCACGATCTCGTCGCCGGCCTCGGGCAGAAGCCCGGTCGTCTCGGTGTCGAAGACGACATAGATGAGATCGCCGAGCGGCGTCGCCGCGAGCTCCGCCGCTGGTGGCTTGAGGAGCAGGTCGAAGTCGTAGACCACCTGCCGCGCGATCGCCGCCACACGCGCACCCGCCCGGCGCGCCTCGCGGATCGGCAGCAGGATCGCGGCCCTTCCGTCCTCCGCTTCCGGCCAGCATTCGGTGGCATGGGAGGTCAGCACCGCCCGCCCGGTCGCCTCGCCTGCCGCCGGGTCGAGCGGCCCGGCGAGCCAGTCTTCGAGCATGCCCACGGTCAGCGCCGGCCCGGTCCAGCCGAGCTCGATCATTGCGCCGGCACCGTCCTCGACGAGCCGGAGCGTCACCGCCCCGGCGATCCCCGCCGCCTTCAGCCGCCGCGCGAAGCCTGCGAGCAGCGCGACGGTCTCGAACCCGTCGCAGCGCAGGATCAGGTCGTCGGCCTCGACCTTGACCGCCACGCCCGCCGCCTCCGCCCGCGCCCGGAAGCCGTCGACGAGATCGGCCGAGCGCGTCGACGGCAGCGCCGCCCAGCTGCCGCGCGCCGCGTCGTAACGGTCGGCGAGCTCCTTCACCGAGGCCGCGAGGGTTCCGACTTCCTGAAGCAGCGCCGCGTTCAGCGCCTCGCTGCCCGCGTCCTCGGCGAGGACGCCGATGACGGTCTGCAGGTTCGCCGCCGGGCGGCGGATGCGGTCGAAGATCTCCTCCAAAAGCCGGTCGCGGCCGGCATGGGCGGCAAGGTCGCCGGTCACGTCGCGCAGGGTCAGCACATAGCCCGGCGCCGACCCGCCGCCTTCGAGAAGCCGCATCCGGCCCGAGAGCACCCGCGCCCCGTCGCGCGTCGCCACCAGAAGATCCGAGACCGCCTCGGCGTCACCCGCGGCCACCAGCCGCTCGTAGGCATGCATCAGGGGCGCCTCGCGCAAGGCGTCGAAGACCTTGCGGTCGAGGCCGGGCGCCGCGCCTGCGCCGAGGATGTCGGTCGCGGGGCCGTTGTAGAACACCAGCTGATGCGCCCCCGAACACAGGAGCACCCCCGCCGGCACGTCCGACAAGAGCGCCTCGAGCCGGGCCTTCTCCTCCTTGAGGCGGGTCGTCTCGCGCTCCACCGCCTCGGCAAGGGCATCCCGGGTCTCGGCGAGCGCGTCGGTCAGGGCCGTCGCGGCCGGGCCGAGATCGCCGAGGTAGCGCCCCGGCGCCGCGTCGAAGGTGCCCGCGCCGTCGGCATGGGCCTGTGCCCGCATCCCCGCGGCGAGCCGGTCGAGCGCGCGGCCGACATTCTCGTCGAAGAGCAGCCAGACCCAGGCGGCGATGCCAATGATCCCGAAACTCGCCACAGCGCCCGCCGTGACGAAGGCCGACTGCGTTTCGGGCAACCCGGAGTGCTGAAATCCGAGCCAGAGCCCGCCCACCACCGACACCACCCCGCCCACGGCGATCGCCGCGAAGAAGAGAAGCAGCCGCTGGCGCAGGCTGAGGCCGTTACCCATCGCCTCCCGCTCCCTCGGCGCCGGGCTCGAGAAGTTTGCGAACTTCATCGCGCAACTCCTTGAGTTCGAACGGTTTCGCAATAAACCCGTCAGCACCGAGCGCGAGCCCCTTGCGGCGTTCCATCGCCGAGCCGCGCGCGGTCATCATCAGGATCTTCACGTCCTTGAGCTTGGGGTCCATCCGCACGTTCTGGCAGATCTCGTAGCCCGAGACCTCGGGCAGCATCACGTCGAGCAGCACCAGATCCGGCGCGGTATCGCGGATCTTCGGCAGCGCCTCGGCGCCGTTGGCGATCCGGTCGTGGTCGTAGCCCTCGCGCGTGAGCACGTAATCCAGCGCCAGCGCGATGTTGTCCTCGTCCTCGATAATGAGGACCCGGTGGCGTTTCTTAGCCTCTGCCATTGCCTCCTCCCTCGCATGCTGCCCGGAGCGCGGGATCCTCCGGGTCGAGTTCCTGCCAGTCCGCGACCGCCAGCTCGGCGGCGGTCGCCCCGGCCGCGCTGGCGTCAACGCGCCGCGCGCCGGCACAGTCGAAGAGCACCGTGAGCCCGTAGGAGGGCCGCCAGCGCTCCATCAGGTAGAGCTTCGCGTGGCGCATCTCGGGGCCGGGATCGGCGGGCAGTCCGGCTTCCGGGCCGCGATCGAGCAGCGCCATCCGCGTCGTCACCGGCGCGAGGTAGGTCCAGGGCCGCCAGAAGTCGCTGCGTTCGTTCTTGAAGGTGACGACGGCGCTTTCGGGCAGGGTCAGTCGGGTCCGGTCGGCCCAACTGTATTCGTTCCAGACCATGAACAGGAGCATCGCCACGCCCGCCCCCGCCGGCATTGTCCATTTCGGCAGACGCCGCCCGGAAAGCCGGTTGAGCCCCATCACGAGGCCGGCGGCGGCGAAGCCCGCTGCGACGATGGAGATGAAATCGATCAGCATGGCCGCTCCTTCAATTCAACGCTCCCTTGCCGTGGCCAAGCGCCGACTGCATCGTGCGCACCACGACGAAGGCATCGCGCAGATGGCTGCGCTCAAAATCGGAAAGGCTCGCGGGCGCGAGGTAGTTGTCGGGCTTCTCACCCGCCTTGACCCTTGCCGCCTGATGCTCGAGCCGGGTCTCGGCGATGAGGTCGTAGGCCTCGATCAGGTCGCGCCCGCCCGAGGCCGAGACCACCCCAGCCTCCACCGCCGCGACGAGCCGCGCGCGGGTGTTGACCGGCGGGAGGCGCCCCTGAAGCGCGTAGACCCGGGCGAGGTCGGTGACCGGCACGACGCCGGAATGCTTCATGTCGATCTGATTGCGGTGCTCGCCCGAGCGAATCGTCGCGAAGCCGCGGATGAGGCCCAAGGGCGGCGTGTGCTTGAGCGAGTTGGAAATCATGTGGGCGACGAAGATCGAGTTCTTCGCGGCGGCGTCCAGCGTCTCTTGCTGGAGGCCGCCGAAGAGATGCGCCGCGCCGCCGATGGGGCGCAGGTCGAACATCACCGAGGCGAGCATCTGCGCCTCGGGGCTCGGGGTCTGAATCCAGCCGCGGAAATAGTCGCGCCAGACCCGGACCGGCTGGCGCCAGCGCGGATTCGTCGCCATCATGTCGCCGGGGCAGTAGACATAGCCGCAGGTGTCGAGCCCGTCCGAGACGACTTTCGCGAGCTTTTCGAAATAGGGCATATCCGACGCCGTCACCGCGTCGTCGAGCATCAGGCAGTTGTCCTGGTCGGAAACGCCGGTCTGCTCCTGCCGGCCCTGGCTGCCGCAGGCGAGCCAGAGATACGGAACCGGCGGCGGCCCGAGTTCCTTCTCCGCGAGCGCGAGAAGCCGCCGCGTCACCCCGTCGGCGATGTCGGTGATGAGCCGCGTCGTCACCTCGTGAGCGTTGTGACCGCCGACGAGCTGGCGCAGGAGGCCCGGAATCCGCGCCGTCGTCTCGGCCATCTCGGAGGCGCTTTCGGCCAGAGCGATGTCGCGGATCAAGACGGCGGAGCTCACCGCCTGGTGGCGGGTCAGGTCGGTCTGGGTGATCATGCCCCTGAGCCGCCCCGCCTCGGTCACCGGCACATGGCCGATCCGGCGTTCGAGCATCAGGTGCAGGATGTCGGTGCCAAGCGCCTCGGGCGAGAGCGAGGCCGGGTCCACGGTCATGATCTCGGCCACCGGGGTGGCCGGGTCGCGGCCCTCGCCCAGCAGCCGGTGCGAGAGGTCGCGGGTGGTGACAATGCCGAGAAGCACGCCGTCGGGATCGGTGACGCCGAGGCTCGAGACATTGGCCTCGCGCATCATCCGCGCGGCCTCGGCGGCCGGGGTCTCGGGCGCGCAGGCGACCGGGTCGCGCGCCATGAGTTCGCCGACGCGGCGGGTGGCGAGGTCGCTGCCGCGTGGCTCCGCACCGCGGCCGCGGCTGAAGAACTTGGCGAAGCTCTCGACGGAACTCACGAGCCGGCGGAACTCGGCCACCGGCAGCACCAGAAGCGTCGCAGCGCCCGTGGTGCGCGCCGTCGTCGCGGCGCGGCCGTCGCGCATCAGCCCGCGTTCGCCGAAGGAGTTTCGGGGGCCGAGAAGCGAGACGAGTGCGCCGTTGGAATCGAGAATCTCGACCCCGCCCGACTCGATCAGGAAGAGGCCGGGCAGCTTGGCGCCATGTCCGTAGATCTCGGCACCCGCGCCGAGCTGCCTGCGGCCGAAGGAGCCGGCGACCCGCGCCAGCTCGTCCTGCGGCAGACTGTCATAGGGATGGACCGTTTCGAGGAAAGCCTGAATGGTCCGAACGTCCTCGCTCACGTGGTCCTCCGTGTCCGGGGTGGCGCGCCCCGTAGAGGGACGCGCCTTGATTGTAGGAGATCAGTGGCCGGTGGCCGCGCCGGCGCCTTTCGGCACGCGGATCGATTCCACCAGTTCCTGGATCTCGGCCGGGGTCTCTTCGGTCGCGTTCGAGACAACGAAGGCGACGATGAAGTTGATGATCGCACCAACCGCACCAAAGGCCTCCGGCGAGATCCCGAACACCGGCGTTTCGGCGAAGGCCGTGCCCGGGATGAAGAACCAGCCCTTGTAGGCGAAGATGTAGAGCAGCGTCGAGATAAGACCCGCGAGCATCCCCGCGATGGCGCCCTGCTTGTTGATCCGCTTGGAGAAGATGCCAAGGAGGATCACCGGGAAGAGCGAAGCCGCCGCGATGCCGAAGGCCAGCGCCACGACCTGGGCCGCGAAGCCCGGCGGGTTGAGGCCGAGGATCGTCGCGATGACGATCGCCACCAGCATCGAGACCCGCGCCGCCATCAGTTCGCTCTTTTCCGAGATGTTCGGATTGAAGACGCCCTTGATGAGGTCGTGGGAGACGGCCGAGGAGATCGCCATCAGCAGGCCCGCCGCGGTCGAGAGCGCCGCGGCGAGACCGCCGGCGACCACGAGCGCGATGACCCAGCCCGGCAGGCCCGCGATTTCCGGGTTCGCGAGAACCATGATATCGCGGTCGAGCTTGGTCACTTCGTTGGTGGCTTCATCGGCGGTGAACTCGATCTTGCCGTCACCGTTCTTGTCCTCGATCGCCAGGAGGCCGGTGGCTTCCCAGTTCTTCATCCAGTTCGGACGCGCTTCCAGCTCGAGCGGCTGGGTGATGTCGCCACCCGGATAGACCGTGGTGATGAAGTTCAGACGGGCCATCGCGCCGACGGCCGGGGCCGTGGTGTAGAGGATCGCGATGAAGACCAGCGCCCAGCCAGCCGACCAGCGGGCATCGGCGACGCGCGGCACGGTGAAGAAGCGCACGATGACGTGCGGCAGGCCCGCGGTGCCGATCATCAGCGACGCGGTGTAGAGCACCATGTTCAGCGTGCTCGTGGTATGCGCCGTGTACTGGTTGAAGCCGAGTTGGGTCACCACCTCGTCGAGCTTGGCCAGAAGCGGCTGGCCGCTTTCCAGGTGCGTGCCGAAGAGGCCGAGCTGCGGCAGGAAATTGCCGGTGAGCTGCAGCGAGATGAAGATCGCCGGAATGGTGTAGGCGAAGATCAACACGACATACTGCGCCACCTGGGTATAGGTGATGCCCTTCATGCCGCCGAGCACCGCGTAGACCGCGACGATGCCCGCGCCGATCCAGAGACCGGTCGAGTAGCTGATGTTCAGGAAGCCCGAGAACGCCACGCCGACGCCCTTCATCTGGCCAATGACGTAGGTGATCGAGGCCGCGAGAAGGCAGATCACCGCCACGATGCGCGCCGCTTTCGAGTAGAAGCGGTCACCCACGAATTCCGGCACGGTGTACTTGCCGAACTTGCGCAGGTACGGCGCGAGCAGCAGCGCCAGAAGCACGTAGCCGCCGGTCCAGCCCATCAGGAACAGCGAGGTCTGGTAGCCGCCGAAGGCGAGCAGGCCCGCCATCGAGATGAACGAGGCCGCCGACATCCAGTCGGCCGCCGTGGCCATGCCGTTGACGACCGGATGGACGCCACGGCCGGCGGCATAGAACTCGCTCGTGGAGCCCGCGCGGGCCCAGATCGCGATGCCGACATAGAGCGCGAAGCTCAGGCCGACGACGATGATGTTAAGGGTATACTGTTCCATTCCGTCTTACTCCTCGACGCCGTGTTCGCGGTCGAGCTGGTTCATGCGCCAGGCATAGAAAAAGATCAGGACCAGAAAGACCAGGATCGAGCCCTGCTGGGCAAACCAGAAGCCGAGATCGGCGCCGCCGACATTGATGCCCATCAGCATCGGCCGCAGGATGATCCCGAAGCCGAAGGAGACCAGTGCCCAGATCACCAGACAGACCTGAATGAGCCGAATGTTGGCCTTCCAATAGGCGTTGGACGAAGATTTGTCCGCCATTTGTGTTACTCCCTTGAGTTCCCTCGTTTCCCGCCGGCGCCCCCTTCAGTCGGGGCGCCGTCTCCCTCAGGCCGTCACGCGGCGCAGGATGAGCCCGAGCGCCGAGGCGATCCCGGCGATGGAACCCATCGCGTCGACCGTCTCGAGCACCCCCATCTTGCGATAATGCGCGATCAGCGGCGCCGTCTGGGCGTGATAGGCCTTGAGCCTCTCGCGCACCGTCTCGGCATTGTCGTCGGCCCGGCGCTTGAACTCCGTGCCGCCGCATTTGTCACAAACGTCCGCCTTCGCGGGTCGCTTGTGGGTATCGTGGTATCCCTCTCCGCAACTGGCGCAGGTGAAGCGCCCTGCAACCCGGCCGACCATCGCCTCGTCGTCAACCTCGAGGCTGATCGCGGCCGAAACCTTCTGGCCGGCATCGGCCAGAAGCCCGTCCAGCGCCGCGGCCTGTCCGGCCGTGCGCGGGAACCCGTCGAGGATGACGCCGGCCTTCACATCCGGCTCGGCCATCCGGTCCTTGAGGATCGCCAGCACGATCTCGTCGGAGACGAGACCACCCGCCTCCATCACCGATTTCGCGGCGAGCCCGGCCGGCGTGCCCGCCGCGACCGCGGCGCGCAGCAGATCGCCGGTCGAGAGCTGGATCAGGCCAAACTCTTCCTCCAGCATCCGAGCCTGGGTGCCCTTGCCGGCACCCGGAGGCCCGAGCAGGATCAGTACGGCCGGAGTGGTAGTCGTATCGCTCATGCGCTCAGCCCCGGTTCATGCGGTTGTCGATGAGGTCGTCCACGACCGAGGGGTCGGCGAGCGTCGAGGTGTCGCCGAGCGCGCCGTAGTCGTTCTCGGCGATCTTCCTCAGGATCCGGCGCATGATCTTGCCCGAGCGGGTCTTGGGCAGGCCCGGCGCCCACTGGATAAGGTCGGGCGAGGCGATCGGGCCGATCTCGGTGCGGACCCACTTCACCAGTTCCTTGCGCAGATCGTCGGTCGGCTCGACGCCCTTCATCAGCGTGACATAGGCGTAGATGCCCTGGCCCTTGATCTCGTGCGGATAACCCACCACGGCGGCCTCGGCGACCTTCTCGTGCGCGACGAGCGCGCTTTCGACCTCGGCCGTGCCCATGCGGTGGCCCGAGACGTTGATCACGTCATCGACGCGGCCAGTGATCCAGTAATAGCCGTCCTCGTCCCGGCGGCAGCCGTCGCCGGTGAAGTAGTAGCCCTTGTACTGCTGGAAATAGGTTTCCTGGAAGCGCTGGTGGTCACCCCAGACGGTACGCATCTGGCCGGGCCAGCTGTCGCCGATGCAGAGGACGCCCTCTACGCCGTTGCCTTCGACCACCTTGCCGCTCTCGGCCTCGAGCACCACTGGCTTGACGCCGAAGAACGGCAGGGTCGCGGAACCCGGCTTGGTCTCGGTGGCGCCCGGCAGCGGCGTGATCAGGTGGCCGCCGGTCTCGGTCTGCCACCAAGTGTCGACGATCGGGCATTTGCCCTTGCCGACATGCTTGTCGTACCAGGTCCAGGCTTCCGGGTTGATCGGCTCGCCCACGGTGCCGAGAATCCGCAGGTCGCTGAGGTCGTGCTTCTCGACCCATTCCGGCCCCTGCCCCATCAGCGCGCGGATCGCGGTCGGCGCGGTGTAGAACTGGTTGACCTTGTGCTTGGCGCAGACCTCCCAGAAGCGACCGGCATCGGGATAGGTCGGCACGCCCTCGAACATCACCGTGGTCGCGCCGTTCGCGAGCGGCCCGTAGATGATGTAGCTGTGGCCGGTGACCCAGCCGACATCGGCGGTGCACCAGAAGATGTCGCCGTCCTTGTAGTCGAACGTGTACTGATGTGTCATTGCGGCATAGACGAGATAGCCGCCCGAAGTATGCACCACGCCCTTCGGCTTGCCGGTCGAGCCGGAGGTGTAGAGGATGAAGAGCGGGTCCTCCGCGCCCATCGGCCGCACCGGGCAATCGGGGGCGGCGGTCTGCATCAGCGCGAGCACGTCGACGTCGCGGCCATCGATCCAGGTCGTCTGGTCGCCGGTATGCTTGACGACGAGGCAGCGCACCCTGTCCGAACAATGCAGGAGTGCCGCGTCGGTGTTCGCCTTCAGCGGCGTCCGGCGGCCACCGCGCGGCGCGGTGTCGGCGGTGATGACGAGCTTGGCGCCGCAGTCATTGATCCGGTTGGCGAGCGCATCCGGCGAGAAGCCCGCGAAGACGATCGAATGGATCGCGCCGATCCGGGCGCAGGCGAGCATCGCGTAGGCCGCCTCGGGGATCATCGGCAGGTAGATCACCACGCGGTCTCCGCGCATCACGCCCTGGCTCAGGAACACGTTCGCCATGCGGCAGACGTTCTCGTGAAGCTCTCGGTAGGTGATGTGCTTGGCCGGCGTTGCCGGATCGTCCGGCTCCCAGATGATCGCGACCTGGTCGCCGCGGGTGTCAAGGTGACGGTCGATGCAGTTCGCCGCGACGTTGAGGACGCCGTCCTCGAACCACTTGATCGAGACCGAACCAAAGTCGAAGTTGGTGTCCTTCACCTTGCTGTAGGGCTGGATCCAGTCGAGGCGCTTGCCCTCCTCACCCCAGAAGGCGGCTGGGTCCGAGACCGACGTCTCGTACATGTTGCGGTAGCCGTCCGGTGTGACATGCGCGCTCTCAAATCCCGCCGGAATCGCCCGTTTCGCCGCTGTATCCGTTGCGCCCATCATCGCCTCCTGTGCCGATTTCCCCCCGGGAAGGCCCGCGACCAGCAGCGCAAAGCCACCAGAGGGCCGCGAAGCCCGCTCAGCCGCCACTGTAAACCATTGTCGGATTTTTGTGTAACCTATTTTATCTACTGGATTTTTTTGTAAAAAAATTGACAGATAATCGGAAAATTATGTAAATATTTTCGCACCAAAGCAACGATTGCCGTGGATTATCAATTCATTGGTTGTTGACGGATGCGAAGCGGCCGACGGAGCGCCCTGCCTTCAACCTCCAGGCTGTCCGGTCCCACATTCCGTGCAGATAGCCCGGCGAGGCGAATCAACCCGCGCTGACGGGGCCATGTGATTCGCGGTCAGGGCGATCCGGCCGGGCAAACGCGCCGCGCTTGCCGGCCCGGGCCGCGATTGGTACCGCTTGAACGCCACGAAAGATGCAAGCGGGGACCGGCGATGCGCGACAAGATCAATCCGATCCGCGAGACCGACGACGAGGCGCGCGGCCTTGCCCGCGAACTCCTGACCGCGGCGACAACCGCGGCTCTCGGGGTGATCGAGCCCGAGACAGGCGCACCATTCGTCAGCCGCATCGCCTTCGGCCTCGGTCCCGAGGGAAAGCCGATGACGCTGGTCTCCGACCTCGCGGTCCACGCCCGCGCGCTGCACACCGATCCGCGCGCCTCGCTGCTGATCGGCGAACCCGGAGCAAAGGGCGATCCGCTCACCCATCCGCGCCTCACGCTGCGGGCGAGCGCCCGCTTCTTCGCCCGCGAAGACGGTCGACGCGACGCGCTCCGGGCAGCGTGGCTCGGGCATCACCCCAAGGCGAAGCTCTACGTCGACTTCGCCGATTTCCACTTTGTCCTCTTCGACATAGCGGGCGGACTTCTCAACGGCGGCTTCGCGAAAGCCTATGCACTCGACTCGAATGACCTTAGAGTGACTTGAGACACGGAACCTCCGGCGCGGGAGCGCATCAGACCACATGACGCCCAGATCAGCGACGAGCGAGTATGGCTGACCGAGCGATTTGGCTGGACGAGATGTCGCGTCAGGGAAAGCGACTCGAGGCGGATCTCGTCGTTCGCCAGGTCGGGATCGCGCTGAGTTGCGTGCTGTTCGGCGTGCTCCTGCCGTTCTGGCTCGTGTTCTTCACCTACCTGCTCTGCGTCGGCTGCGACATCCTGCAACTCCGCCTGCAAGCGGCGTTCGCGGCCAACCCGACCCGGTTCCGGCATGCGCTGATCCTCGCCAATTCGACGGCCATCGTCGCGTTCTACTGCGTTCCGGCGCTTTTCCTCGCGATGATCCCCGGCCCGCTGGTCAAGTTCGCGGCGCTTCTGCCGCTCGTCGGGGCGCTCCTCAACGTGTCGATCGTACGATCGATTCATCTGCCAATGGGCATTCTCAGCAGCGTCCCGCCGGCGCTGGTCCTCTTGTGGATTCCGGCGCAAAGCCTTGGCGACCCAACGGCGGCGCATGTCGGTCTTGCGATCGCGGGTGGGGTCGCTCTGGTCGGCTACTTCATCGCCTCACTGGTGCAGAACCACCGCGCCCAGACCGCGCTCATTACCGCGATCGAGGATGCCAACGCCGCGAACCGCGCCAAGAGCCGGTTCCTTTCGGCGATGAGCCACGAGTTGCGGACCCCGCTCAACGGCGTGCTCGGGCACAGCCAGCTCCTGCGCGAGGCGGGCGATCTCGACACCGCGCGGCGCCACGCCGCGGAAGTTGAAGCCGCGGCGCGCATCCTGCGGATGCTGGCGGAGGACGTGATCGACCTCGCGTCGCTCAGCGAGGGCGAGATCCGGTTCCACCCGGTGACCGCCGCGATCCGCGCCGAACTAGAGGCGGTGGCGTCGATGAAGCTGCCGGTAAAGGGCGGAAAAGACCCGGTCATGTCGATCGAGATCGCCCCGGAAGTGCCGGAATTCGGACGCTTCGACCCGATCCTGTTGCGCAAGTGCCTGACCCATCTCAGCGCCGCCGTGATGTCGGACCATTCCTCGGACAGCCCGGCACGGATCGACATGCGCTGCTCACTGGCGCCGGGACGAATGGATCGGCTCCGGATCACCATCGCCGCGCGCGGTCCCGGCTGCGCGCCGGAGGACCGCGTCGCGATACCGGGCGGCGAAGGTCTCGCGACGACGCTCGTGCACCGCATCGCCGAAGTGATGGGCGCCCGCGCCGCGGTGCTGCGCGCGCCGGACGGCAGCCCCGTCGCGCGGATCGAGGTTCCCTTCGTGATGGTGCCAGACCCACCCGAGACCGGCGCCGAAAGCATCTACGGCCGGCTTCGCGTTCTGGTCGTCGACGACATCGCGACCAACCGCCTCATCGTCGTTCAGATGCTGCGCAGCCTGCGAATTGAGGCCTTCGAGGCCGAAAGTGGCGGCGACGCGCTCGACCGGCTCGCGGATGAGGAATTCGACCTCGTCCTTCTGGACATGAACATGCCCGACATGGACGGCGAGGCGACCTTCCGCGAGATCCGTACCGCGGGCACCGGCTGGGCAGGTATTCCCGTCGTCGCGCTCACCGCCGATGCCGCGGTCACACAGCGCGAACACTACATGGCGCTGGATCTGGACGGATTCATTTCGAAGCCCGTCGACAAGCGGCTTCTCTGGGCCGAGATCCTTTCCGCGGTACCACCGCCCCCCCCGCTCTAGAAGGGATCCGGGCGGCACTCGCGCCCGCCCGAACCGCCTAGGGCCGCGAACGACAGCTCAGATCGGATTGTCCATACGCACCTTCACCTGGACCCGCCCTTTCGACGCCGCCGCCCAGTTGAGCGTGACTTGCTGTTTCGTGGCACCCTGAGTGACCTGGACATAGGGCTGGTCCGAGCGCCGCTCACCTGACGGGCCGGTGATCATGCCCTCGGGCATCACCGACTCCACGGTACGTGCCCAGCCGCCGAACGGCAGATAGGCGCCGGCATCGACGATCCAGCTCGTTGCCGCGGAACTCTGGTTGAACTCGTAGATCACCGGGTTGGCAATCGACTGGGTGACCCCGGTGAAGGTGTTGCCCTCGAACCAGACGCTGCGCATCCGCCCGTTATCGAGCGACGCGTAGGTCGTATCCACCTTGTCGACCCTGTCGACCGAACCGTTGAACGACTTGAACACGTTCGCGGTGACGTTGAGGCTCTGGATGAAATGGCCCGCCCCATAGGGCTTGATCACGATCCAGCTGAACCACGGCGCGACGTCCGAGGCCGTGAATACGTTGCCGGTGATCGTCAGCCCGCCGAACGAGAGCTGGTTGAGAAAGCCCGGATCGACCTCGTGCTCGTTCGTCCATTCGACGAAGCAGTTGTCGATCGAATTGCCGGTGATCGTGGTCCTGAGATCGGTGCCGACCAGCACCAGCCCGGCTAGCCGCACCCCCGCGGCATTTCCGTCTCCCTGGAAGAAGTGGTTGCCGCTGATCAGGTTGCCGGCGCCCGTCATCACTGCGAAATGGCGGAAGTTGAGCGCCCGGCAGTCACGCACCTTGACGTCGTTGGCATTGGTGTTGAAGGCAATGCTCTGGCGATCCTGCGCCCGAAGCGGACCCTCGGCCGAAAGGAACTGGCAGCGGTCGATCATCAGCCCCTGGCAACCGCTCCCCGTCGACGTGATGCCGCGGCTCCTCGGGTTCGAGATGAAACTGTCGCGGATCTGGAAGACGATCCCCGACGGCGGCAGCAGGATCCCGCTCGAATATCCGTTGCAGGCGACGTCGATGTTTTCGAGCGCCATCTGCGACAGCGAGGCGAAGCCACCGAAATCGAGCGCATACTTGAACCGGGTGAATGTGTAGACTTGTGTGCCGGCCGCACCGCAGGGCGGCTTCGACAGCGTCAGCGTGCCGGCGCCGACATTGACCGACGTCACATATACCTCGCGCCCGACGCCGGTGCCCTCGACGAGCGCCCCGGCCGGGATGTTGGCGATGTTGGCGACCGAACTCAGAGTCGTCGGGTTCGCCGATGAAAAGTTCGCCTGCGAGGTCACGATCGTCGGAACCCAGGCCGGGCCGTCGATCACGTTGAACTGGCCGTTGCGGATCACCCTGCGGGTGGCGAAGGTGGTCTTGTTGTTGACTGCCGCCTGCATGTCGATCGGCGCGGTGACCTCGATCCGCCGCCCCTTGAGGTCGAGCGAGTCGTGGTCGGAAAAGTTCAGCAGCGCCTGGAACGCCTTCTTGAAGCCGAGTTCCTCGTCGCCGAAGGCCGCCGCGTAACTCGGCAGATCGAAGTTGCGGGTCAGAGCCAGCCTGCGGTTCACCGGCATCGTCACCCGGCCCTCGAACCGCACCGGCGCCTCGAGCGTGACATCGGCGTTGAGGTGATAGGTTCCGGCAGAAACGAGAAGCGTCCGACCCGCCGCATCGGCGGCGGCATCCGCCGCCTCGAAGGCCGCCGCGGCGTTGGTCACGCCGTCGCCCTTGGCGCCGTAGTCACGCACGTCGATCCAGTCCATCATTGTCCGCAGGAAGACCGAGGTCACGTCCTCGATCTCGATGTCGTCGATCCGGACCACGCCGCCGTTCGGGCCGGTGAGATCGAGCCCGAGATGCCCGTAGAGCGTGCCTTTGCCCCACTCCATGTCGACCCCGGTGCGATAGCCAGTGCCGACAATTGCCTCGACGGTTTCGACCCGTCCGTAGCTCGTGAGCTGGACACTCGGCCCGGTCTCGACGACGCCCGAAACATGAGCCCCGCCCGCGCCACCGGCCCAGCCCGCGATCCGCACGGCGGGAAGGTTGCCGCTCATCGCCTTGACCCGCGCCCTCACGCGCAGGTAGCAGCCGGGCAGCAGCGGCGTCTCGCCGGTGAAGCGCAGCTTGGTGACCGAGGTTGTCTTGACCACTTCGAGACAGGAACCGAAATCCTGTTCCGCCGTCACCAGCGCGGCCTCGGGCGATCCGGCCCACGTCGACGAGCCCGGCGTGCCATCGCCGCTCGACCAGACATCGAGCCCGTATTCGAAAGCGGGCGGCATGAGAACCAGCCCGTCTGTGATCGCCTTGTTCATCGCTTAAGACCCCTTGTCCTACTTGGCTTCCGATCGAGCTATCCCTGGGCCGACCGCAGCTGGCGGCCGAGAGCCTCCGCGCCGGAAGTCGTACCGGGAATGCTCGATTGGGGAAGGTTCCGGGCCGCTCAGGGCCTCGGCCCCAAGGTCTAGCGCAGACAGGTGAGGCGCGCGTTAGCCGGGCGTACGCTGTCCTCAGGCACCGACCTCGGGTGCGGCGACGGGGTGAACGCCGTTGATCCGCCAGCCGTTGCTGCTTCGCACCATGTCGTAATCGAAGAGGTGGAGCCGCCCTTCGCCATCGACGAAGCCCATCCGCTGCAGCATCCGCCCGCCCTCCTCACGCAGCCCGAGGTATCGGACCTCGCCGGGGCGCCAAATCATCGGGTAGCCTTGGCGCACCATGTTTGCGAAGTTCTCGGGCGTCTGGAACATGTGCCGGATCATCGGCGAGGCGAATCCGAACGCCTCCGCGAAATCGTCCACCGTGAAGGCTTCGATCTGCGCGCCGATCACGCCTCGGATGTCCGCACCGTCCTCTCCATGCGCAGGAAAGCTTGGGACGAGCAGCATAAGCACAAAGGCCGGACTGCAGAGCCAGTTCCGCATTTTGCCTCCCGTCACGCAGGTATTACATGAATGCAATATAGCCCCCACGGGCTTTCGGGACCAAACCGGCCCCGGACCGACCGGATTATGACACCATGGCATTCGCTTTCGAACTTGCAGACAGGAACGCCGCGAAGGCGGTTCGCCGGATCGTGCGCGACCGACTCGCGGCCTCAAGCGCGCTGATCGCGGATCGGTCGCTGCCGCCGGCCGAACTGGTCCACGAGCTGCGCAAGAACATCAAGAAATCGCGCGCGGCACTTCGACTCGTCCGCCCCGGCCTCAAGGCTTTCGGCCGCGAGAACGACGCGCTGAGGGAGGCCGCGCGCCTCATGGAGCCGCTGCGCGATGCCGACGTCTTGTCGCAGACCTTCGACCGGATCGCGGCCAAGCTCCATCTACCGCAGGCTACCCAGATCCGCCTCCGCGAGGCGCTTGCTGCACCGCAAGGTGACGCACCGGACACCGAGGCCGTTTACGCTGCCCATGCCGAGGCGATCAACGAGATCGCGGCCCGCGCCAAGGGCTGGAAAGCGCATGGCAGCGGCTTCGACGCGCTTTCCGGCGGGCTGGAACGGAGCTGGGAAGACGCCCGGGACGCGCTTGAGAAGGCCGCCAGTTCGCCCACGCCCGAACGGCTCCATCGCTGGCGCAGACGGGTCAAGGACCATTGGTACCACGCCCGCCTTCTGGCGCCGGTCTGGCCCGAGATGATGCATCCCCATGTCATGGCGGCGGACACGCTTGGCGAGATGCTCGGCGACGTGCGCGACCTCGCCACGCTGATCGAGGCGCTTGCCGGAATCGAGGGCGGTGACGAGGTCTGTGCCCAGGCCGCGCGCGAGGAAGCGCGACTGCGGACCGACGCATTCGCGCTCGGCTTGCGTTTCTTCAGGGAACCCGCGCACGGCCTGTCCCGCCGCTGGCGCGGCTGGTGGGAGATCTGGACCGACCGGTCCGGGCAGTCGTCCGAGTAACGAAACAGGGCGGCGTCAAGCACCGCCCCTTCGGCATCAGGCCGCGAGTTCGCCCGCCAGCGCCCGCTCGATGAGCGCCACGGTCTCGCCCACGCCGTAAAGCGCGATGAACCCGCCGAAGCGCGGTCCCTGGCTCGCACCGAGAAGCACCTCGTAAAGCGCCGTGAACCAGTCGCGCAGGGGCTCGAACCCGTGCTCCTTGCCGATGGCGAAGACCATCGACTGCAGCGCCTCGGCATCGAGCCCGCCGTCCCAAGCCCTGAGCCGGGCCACGAGTTCCTCCATCGCCACTCGCTCCTTGTCGGAGGGCGCGCGGAAGACCCGTGTCGGCGCGACGTGGTCGTTGAAGTACCGCACCGCGAATTCCGCGGCCTGGTCGAGCTGCGGGTTCGCCTCGGGCGTGGCCTCGGGGGCGTACCGCTTGATGAAGCCCCAGAGCCCCGACTTGTCCTTGGCTCCCGCCACGCTGGCGAGGTTGAGGAGCATCGCGAAGGGCACCACCATGTCCGAGGCCGGCGGGTTGCCGTTGTGGATGTGCCAGACCGGGTTCGCCAGCCGCTGGGCATCGTCCTGGTCGGGGAAGGCGCGCAGCTGCTGGTGATACTCGTCCACCGCCTTCGGAATCACGTCCCACCAGAGCCGCTTCGCGGTCTTCGGCTTCTGGTACATGAAATAGCCCAGGGACTCGGTCGAGGCATAGGTCAGCCACTCGTCGATCGTGAGGCCATTGCCCTTCGACTTCGAGATCTTCTGGCCTTGCTCGTCGAGGAAAAGCTCGTAGGTGAAATGCTCCGGCGCCTTGACGCCCAGAACCTCACAGATCCCGTCATAAATCGGCGTGTTGGTCGAGTGGTCCTTGCCGTACATCTCGAAATCGACGCCGAGTGCCGCCCAGCGCGCGCCGAAATCCGGCTTCCACTGCAGCTTCACCTGTCCGCCGGTCACGGGCAGCGTCCATTCGCGGCCCTCCTCGTCGTCGAAGGTGATCTCGCCCCGCGCCGCATCGACGTTCTTCATGGGGACATAGAGAACCCGGCCGGTTTCGGGATGGATCGGCAGGAAGCAGGAATAGGACTGCTGCCGCTCCTCCCGGAGCGAGGCCAGCATGATCTCCATGATCGCGTCGTACTTTTCGCAGCAGCGCAGCAGAATCTCGTCGAACCGGCCCGAACGGTAGAAGTCGGTGGCGGAGATGAACTCGTACTCGAAGCCGAAGGTGTCGAGGAAGCGCCTGAGCATCGCGTTGTTGTGATGGCCGAAGCTCTCGTATTCGCCGAACGGATCGGGGACCGAGGTCAGCGGCCGCTGCAGGTTTTCCTTCAGCATCGCCTGCTCGGGCACGTTGTCCGGCACCTTCCGCATCCCGTCGAGATCGTCGGAAAAGCAGATGAGCTTCGTCGGAATGTCCGAGATGATTTCGAACGCCCGGCGGATCATCGTCGTCCGCTGCACCTCGCCGAAGGTGCCGATATGCGGCAGTCCGCTCGGTCCGTAGCCGGTCTCGAACAGCACATAGCCCTTTTCCGGCGGCGCCTTCTCGTAGCGTTTCAGCACGCGGCGCGCTTCCTCGAAAGGCCAGGCTTTGGAGTTCATCGCGGCGTCGCGCAGAGGAGACATGACATTCATCCCGTAGAGACGGCACCCCATGTGCCGCAAGGTCCGTCTCCTATTGAACGGGGGGCGGATCGTCAATAATTTGCCTGGCAAAGCATGAAGGACAAAGACAGTGACCCATACCCTCCCCGCCTTCTCCGCCCAGGATGCGCTCGTCGCGATCATGGTCACGGTCTCGGTCTCGGATGAATCGATCCGCACCTCGGAACTCGTCGCCATCGAGCGGCAGGTGAATCACCTGCCGGTCTTCGCCGATTACGACATGGATGCGGTGAAGGAGGTCGCGCAGACCGTCTACCAGCTCATGGAGGAAGAGGACGGGCTCGACACGCTCTTCGCGATGGTGCGCGACGCGCTCCCCGAACGGCTCTGGGAGACCGCCTATGCGCTGGCCTGCGACGTGGCCGCCGCCGACGGCAAGCTGCGCCAGGCCGAACTGCGGCTCCTCGAGGAGGTCCGCCACGAACTGACCGTCGACCGCCTGCACGCCGCCGCCATCGAATGGGGCGCGCGGGTGCGGCACCTGACACTCTGACATCCGGCATGGTGACCGCTCCCCGGTAGATGGGCTAGACTGGCCGCGCAACCGATCCCAAGGAGGCCACCATGCTCTACTCCCTCGCCCATCTGGAACCCGAGAAGCTCGCCACGATCCAGCGGCTGGAGAATGAGATCGGCAGCCCGCTCCTCGCGATGGAGGGGGTCGAGGCCGATACCGCCACCCTGCCCGCCGAAAACGTGAAGAAGCTCAAGGATGCCGAGGAAGAGCTCGGGGTCATTCTCGTCGCCGTCAAGCCCAACTGAGCGCAAGTCCCTGACGCCACGCAGTCCAGTTTTTGCGGCCCGATAAGACCAGCCGCCGATCCGAATTGCCGCACCAGCCATGCTATGGTAGCGCGCGGACCGGAATCAGCGGGGACAGGACCATGAAGATCGTCGTAATGGGCGCCGGTGTGATCGGCGTGACGACTGCCTACTATCTCGCCCGTCAGGGCGCCGAGGTCGTGGTTCTCGACCGTCAGCCCGGTCCGGGGCTGGAGACGAGCTACGCCAATGCGGGCGAGCTTTCCTATGGCATGACCTCGCCCTGGGCCGCGCCCGGCGTGCCGATGAAGGCGCTGAAGTGGCTCTTCATGAAGCGCCGCCCCCTTTTCATCTGGCCGCTCATCAGCCCCAAGATGTGGAAATGGGGCGCGCAGATGCTGACCAACTGCAACGAGTCCGCCTATGCGCTCAATAAGTCGCGCATGGTCCGCATCTCGAACTATTCGCGCGACGTGATGCCCGAGCTCATCGCCGACACCGGTATCGACTATGACGGCCGAGAGCAGGGCACGTTGCAGCTCTTCCGCACCGAGAAGCAGCTCAAGGGCTCCAAGGCCGACCAGGAGGTTCTGGCCGAGTTCGACAGCCCCTTCGAGGTCCTCGACCGCGACGGCTGCATCGCCGCCGAACCCGCGCTCGCAGAGGTGAAGGACAAGTTCGTCGGTGGCCTCCGCCTCACCGCCGACCGCACCGGCGACTGCCGGTTGTTCACCATCGCACTCGCCGAGAAGGCGGCCGAACTCGGCGCGTCCTTCCACTACGGCCAGAAGATCGAGATGATCGCGGTCGAGGGCGAGAAGGTGAAGGGTGTCAGGACCGACAAGCTCGGCCTCGTCACCGGCGACGCCTATGTCTGCGCGCTCGGCAGCTACGCGCCGAACCTCCTCAACCCGATCGACATCCGTCTGCCTGTCTACCCGGTGAAGGGCTATTCGGTGACGCTGCCGGTCACCGACGACCGCTTCGCGCCACAATCGACGATCATGGACGAGACCCACAAGGTCGCGATCACCCGGCTCGGCGACCGCATCCGCGTCGCCGGCACCGCCGAGATCGCGGGTTATTCGAACCGCCTCGGGCCGCATGCAACCGACACCGTGCGCCATGTGATCGGCGACCTCTTCCCCAAGGGCGGCGACCTCAGCCAGGCCGAGGGCTGGACCGGGCTCCGGCCGATGACGCCGGACGGCACGCCGATCCTCGGCCCGTCGCGCTACCGCAACCTCTATCTCAACACCGGCCACGGAACGCTCGGCTGGACGATGGCGGCGGGTTCGGGCCGCGCGGTCGCCGATCTGGTGATGGGCAAGAAGCCCGAGATCGACTTCGACGGTCTGACCGCCGAGCGCTACGGGCGCTGACCCAGGCTTCAGGCGCGGACGTACTTCCGGGTGGCGTCATCCGCCACCCGGTAGTCCCAGGCAGTGCCATTCGCCGCCATCGCGGCATTGACGACCGCCTTCTGGGGTAGACGCGCCCAGACATCGGCCTCGATCGCCGCGAGGTCGAACCGACCGCCGGTGACGACCGCGTTCAACTCCGCCTCGATCCCGGCCACGGTGGGGTCGCCGGCGCGGTTTACCCATTCGCCCGGATCCTCGCGCAGATTGAAGAGCTGCGGCGCCGAGCGGTGGCAGTAGAGATATTTCCACGGCCCCTTCCGCACCATGAAGCTTGGCCGCATGATGCCCTCGCCGTGGTACTCGCCGATAACCGGCACCTCCTCCAGCGTCCCGCCCTCCAAAGCCGGCACCAGCGTGCGCCCCTCCATCGCCCGCGCCTGCTCCTGTCCGGCCAGATCGACCAGTGTCGCCGGCAGATCGAGCAGCGAGACTGGCGTCGTGATGTCGCGCCGCGCACCGCCGGGCATCGCCACGATCAGGGGAATGCGCGCCGACCACTCGTAGAGACTGCGCTTCTGGATCAGCCCCTTCTCGCCCAGCATCTCGCCATGATCCGAGGTGAAGATGACGATTGTGTCGTCGGTCAGACCCTGCTCGTCCAGCAAATCCATCAACTCGCCGACCTTGTCGTCGACATAATGCGCGAGCGCGGCAAAGCCCCGGCGCATCGCGATCAGGTGCTCCGGTTCCCGGATCGACTTCCGGTCGAGCCCGTACCAGCGGATGAAGGCCCGGTCGAAATCGGAGTACTTCGCATCCATATCCTCTGGATAGTGCGGCAGCGGCAGGTCGGCGTCCTTGTAAATCTCCCAGTAGCGGCGCGGCACCACATAGGGTGGATGCGGGTTGGTGAAGCTCACCGTCAGCATCCAGGGCCGGTCCTTCGGCGCATGGCGCAGGTATTCGAGCGACCGGAACTGCGTTTCCTCGTCATACTGCAGCTCGGCCGTCCATCCCGGCCCGATATTCTCCGCCCGGTATTGCGGCGCGAAGTCGAAGGCCATGGCCTCCGGATCGTCCTCGGGCAGCAGCGGATAGGACCAGAGGAAGCCCGACGGGTAGATATCGGTGTTCAGCCGTCTCGCATATCCATGCAACTGATCGGCACCGATGAAATGCATCTTGCCCGACAGCACCGCGTCATAGCCTGCATTCGTCAGGTAATGCGCGAAGGTGGGGATGAAGCTGGGGTAAGGATCGCCGTTGTCGTAGCACCCGGTCGTCGAGGTCAGAAGCCCGGTCATCAGGCAGGACCGCGCGGGCACGCAGATCGGGCTCGGTGTATAGGCGTTGGTGAAGTTCACCGCCCGGTCCGCCAACGCCGATATGTGCCGCGTGCGCGCGCCGCGATGGCCGCAGGCCTCCAGCATGAACGGCGTCATCTGGTCCGCGATGATCAGCAGGATGTTCGGCAAACCGCCATTCGTCGCCATGTCGCCCCCGTTTCCCGACGGGCCCGGTCAGGCCGGCGCTCCCGAGGTTATCCTGCCGACCGACCTGCGCCCTTCGCGCCCCTTCGCGACAAATGTGTCGCGATCAAGCCGAGTAGACTGCCGCCCAGCGTTCGATCAAGTCCTGCTGCAGCCGCCGCGAGCGGCCGATCCAGGCGCGGCTGCCCTCTGGCCGCTCGCGTTGCGCCTCCGGTACCGCATCGCGGCGAGCGATGTCGCCGGTGAAGATCGCGAAGGCGAGTTCCCGCTCGCCCGGCGCCGTCACATAGCCAGCAAGCGTCGAGACGAAGTTGAGCGTCCCGGTCTTGGCCACCGCCTTGACCGGCGGGTTGGCAACCCGGCGCCCCTTGCCGTCCTTGAACTTCACCGGCTTCATGAGCCCTTGGATCCCCGCCCCGCGACCGAGCCGCACAAGCACTTGCACCATGTCCGCCGCCGAGATCCGCGACGCCCCGGCCAGCCCCGAATGATCGGCGAACCGCGCCGTCGTCGTCCCGGCCTCGGCCCCGAGCCACGCCGCCATCTCGCGCCCCGAGGCGACATGGCTCGATGCACCCCGCCGGAGCGAGGCCGCCATGCCGACCGCCTCGGCGGTCATGTTGGTGGAATATTTCATCATGTCGCGCAGGATCGTGACCAACTCGCGGCTTTCCCGCTGCGCGACCACCGTGCCTGTCGGCATCGCCGTGGCCACCTCCGGCTCCGCCAGCGCCACGCCCTGCGCCCGCGCAAGCGTGTGGAACACGTCGCCGGCATAGAGGTCGGGCCGCCGCACCGGCAGCCAGCGGCTGCCCTCCTTGCCGAGCGCGGCACGCGCCACGGTCCATTCCTCGACCGAACCGCCGTTCTGGTAGGTATAGATCGGTCCCGACCGGTCCGCGACCTTCACCGTCGCCGAATGGACCTCGGGCGCGAACCGCGCGGCGCGGGCGTCCATGCCGACATTGTAGCCCGAGCCTTCACGCTTCCAGACGAAGTTCACCCGGTTGAAGTTCAGGTTCAGCCCCGACACCGCCGGATTGTAGCCGAGCCAGTCCGGCTGGCTGACGTCGATCGCCTCCAGATAGGGCAGCGCGCCGCCCCAGACGAGGAACCGCCCGCTCACCTCCCGGACCCCCGACGCCGCCAGAGCCGCCACCATGTCACCGAGATCGTCGGTCGAAAGCTCCGGATCGCCGCCGCCGGCGAGCACGAGATCGCCCTCCACCCTGCCGCCCGAGACTGGCCCCATCGCGATCAGCCGCGTCGTGAACCGGTGCGCCGCACCGAGATGGGCGAGCGCGTAAAGCGAGGTGATGACCTTCGCGGTCGAGGCCGGCGGCATCGGCCGGTCGCCGCCCCGCGCCTCCAGCACCTCGCCGGTCGCAGCATCGGCCACCACATAGCCAACGTCGCCCGTGAGCCGCGCCGCCGCGATGAGATCCGCGGCCACCGGCGCATTCGCCGGCGCACCGGCAAGCCCCGCCCGCGCCACCGGGCGCGGCGAGGACAGCGGCGCCTCGGCCCACGCGGCGCCCGCCCCGCAGGCCGCGAGACCGCTGAGCACGAAACGCCGCGAGACGCGGGTGGCTGGATCCTCCGTCATGGCGCAAATCTGGCGCAGCCCGCCGCGCACGGCAAGCCCCCGCCGCCGTCAGCGGCTGTCCGTGTCGCCTTTGCGCCAGTCACCACGCGCCCGGATCGCGCTCGACGACAGGCGCAGCATGGGCATGTCGAGGAAGCACCAGGCCGGTGTCATGCGACGCGGCAAGAGCCGCGCGGTCTCCGCCGGCAGCCGGTAGCGCGCATATTCCTCCGCCGCCCGCGCGCCCCGCGCGGCCAGCCGCGTGTCCGGCCGCGCGAAGATCCCGACGGGCACGTTCTGCATGATCCAGTCCCAGTCCTTCCAGAGGTGGAACTGGGCAAGGTTGTCGGCCCCCATCAGCCAGACGAACCTTACGCCGGGATAAAGCGCCATCAGGTGTTGCAGCGTCTCGGCGGTGTAGCGCGTACCGAGCCGCGCCTCGACATCGGTGACGACGACCCTTGGGTGATCCATCACCGCCCGCGCCCGTGCGATCCGCTTCGCCATCGGCGCTGGCCCATGCGCCTTCAGCGGATTGCCCGGCGAGACCAGCCACCAGACCCGGTCGAGCCCGAACCGTTTCAGCGCCTCACGCGTGATATGAGCATGACCCTCGTGGGCCGGGTCGAAGGACCCGCCGAGCAGCCCGACCGTCTGGCCCGGCCCCGCCACCGGCATTCCCGACCGCATCGAATACCTCTCTCGCACTCTGCCGGACCATCTGCTATCGCGCGGGGAGTATTGTCAAATCCACCGAACGCCGTCTCGTGCCCAAGACCTGTACGACAGGCTATGATGGAGCCTCCTCCGCCCGACAAGTGGAGCCACCCGCCATGACGTCTTTCCAGGACCGCATAACGATCCTCCGCGTCGATCCGGAAGCGCCCGAGGCACGCCGTTGCCTCGCGGCGTATCTCTATCTCTTGTCCGAGCGGATTGAGGGCATGCCCGCCTCGCATGTACCCGATCCCGACCCCGAAGCGGCCTCCTACCGCCCACCGGGGGGCGCCTTCCTGATCGCGCAACGCGACGATGGCCAACCCGTCGCCTGCGTCGCGCTCAAGACGCTTTCGCCCGGTGTGGGCGAGGTGAAGCGGCTCTGGGTCGACGCGTCGGCGCGCGGCCACGGCCTTGCCCGCCGCATGATGCGCGCGATCGAGGACGAGGCCCGCACCATGGGCCTCGCCCGTCTCCGGCTCGACACCAACGAGTCATTGACCGAAGCGATTGCGCTCTACCGTTCAGAAGGCTGGGGCGACATCACCGCCTACACCGGCTGGCCGGCGACGCACTGGTTCGGCAAGACGCTGACCTGAGCGCCGCGCTCATTCGCCCTTGGCGAAGCGGAACATCCCGCCGCTCGACGGCCGCAATCCGTGACAGACCGTACAGGCACCTGTGAAGCTCTCGAACTCACCCATGTAGGTCTCCCGGTCGCCCGTCGCTGCCGCCGCTGCCATCGCCGCCGTGGCCTCCTGGAAGGTCCCGACGGCGCTGGCGAAGGTCTCAGGCTCACTCCAGACCTCCGGCTTCGCCCGCGATCCCGGCGCTTCGCCGCGCGCCGTGCCCGGCTCCAGCAGCGACACGAACCGCGCCATCAGCGCCGACATCTCCCGCGCCGCCGCCGAGGCGGCCGCGAAATCCTCGCTGTCGCCCTTGTTGACGTTGAACAGAACCCAGTAGTTGTCCTGGAGATCGCCCATCACCGGTTTGCGCTCGGCAACGATCTGCGCGCGCTCGTACTCGCTCGACTGACCCGTGGCCGCCCCCGCCAGCAGCAGCAGCACGGCAACCGACGCGAGGACGCTCGAATGGCTTCCCCCGATCATCTCGTTTCCCTTTCCTGAGGCCACGATCCTACCACGGATGCCGATTCCCGCGAAAAGCCGCGCCGATGCCCCGTTGCGCCACCCCGCCCACCCAGCTAGAACGCCGCGAACCCAGATTTCAGCGGCGCGAGGCATCCCATGGCATCCTACCAGTACGTCTACCACATGGATGGCGTCTCCAAGACCTATCCCGGCGGCAAGAAATGCTTCGAGAACATCCGCCTGAACTTCCTGCCCGGCGTGAAGATCGGCGTCGTCGGCGTCAACGGCGCGGGTAAGTCCACGCTCCTCAGGATCATGGCCGGCATCGACAAGGACTTCTCCGGCGAGGCCTGGGCCGCCAAGGGCGCGACCGTCGGCTACCTGCCGCAGGAACCCCAGCTCGACGCCTCGCTCAACGTCCGCGACAACGTCATGCTCGGGGTCGCCGCCAAGAAGGCCAAGCTCGACCGCTACAACGAGCTTGCGATGAACTATTCCGACGAGACCGCCGACGAGATGGCGAAGCTCCAGGACGAGATCGACGCAGAGAACCTGTGGGATCTCGACAGCCAGATCGACGTCGCGATGGAGGCGCTGCGCTGCCCGCCCGACGAGGCCAATGTCGACACGCTCTCGGGCGGTGAGCGCCGCCGGGTCGCGCTCTGCAAGCTTCTTCTCGAAGCGCCCGACATGCTCCTTCTCGACGAGCCGACCAACCACCTCGACGCCGAAACCATCGCCTGGCTGCAGAAACACCTGATCGAATACACCGGCACGATCCTTTGCGTCACCCACGACCGCTACTTCCTCGACGACATCACCGGCTGGATCCTCGAGCTCGACCGCGGCCGCGGCATCCCCTACGAGGGCAACTACTCCGCCTGGCTCGAACAGAAGGCCAAGCGGCTCGCCCAAGAGGCGCGCGAAGACAAGGCCCGCCAGAAGGTGCTCGAACGCGAACTGGAATGGATCCGCGCCGGCGCCAAGGCGCGGCAGGCCAAGCAGAAGGCCCGGATCAACAAGTACAACGAGCTCGCCGACCAGTCCGAGCGCGACAAGCTCTCCCGCGCCCAGATCATCATCCCGAACGGACCCCGCCTCGGCGGCAAGGTGATCGAGGTCGAGGGGCTGAAGAAGCACATGGGCGACAAGCAGCTGATCGAGGACCTCTCCTTCGCGCTGCCGCCCGGCGGCATCGTCGGCGTCATCGGCCCGAACGGCGCCGGCAAGACCACGCTCTTCCGCATGCTCACGGGGCAGGAACAGCCCGACGCGGGCAGCGTCTCCTACGGCGACACGGTGAAGCTCTCCTATGTCGACCAGTCGCGCGACGCGCTCGACGCCAACAAGACCGTGTGGGAGGAGATCTCCGGCGGCGCCGAGCAGATCGAGCTCGGCGACGCCACCGTGAACTCGCGCGCCTATTGCTCGTCCTTTAACTTCAAGGGCGGCGACCAGCAGAAGAAGGTGGGGCTCCTCTCGGGCGGCGAACGCAATCGCGTCCACATGGCGAAACTGCTGAAATCCGGCGGCAACGTCCTCCTCCTCGACGAACCGACCAACGACCTCGACGTGGAAACGCTGCAGGCGCTCGAAGCCGCCCTCGACGACTTCGCCGGCTGCGCCGTCATCATCTCGCACGACCGCTTCTTCCTCGACCGCCTCTGCACCCATATCCTCGCCTTCGAGGGCGAGGCCCATGTCGAATGGTTCGAGGGCAACTTCGAGGCCTACGAGGAAGACAAGATCCGGCGGCTGGGGCCGGATTCGGTGGAGCCGAAGCGGGTGAAGTACAAGAAATTCACGAGGTGAGTTGTACTTAAGCGGTTTTTGAGCAGTATGTTGCTTTAGCGTTATTCGCCCGCCGCGCAAGCGGTGGGCCTAGTGATTATCGCAAGCAGACTGGTTGCGCGCGCACAGGAGTACTGGTTCACATGCGGGGCGTACGAGGCATCATTTATGCTGCGGCGATCCTCTTGATCGCCTTGAAAGGCCACTTGGTGGATTCTTGGCTGACACCAGTCGGCGCCGTGCTGTCTGGCGCCGCAACTGCCGGTGGGCTTTTTCTTCTGGTAGCACCCGCCTCAATCCTGCCCAAGGTCTTGCCGCTTATCTTGCTGGCATCCGCGCTCGTTCTATCCACCGTACAATCAGATTCTGATGCTTGGGGTCTGTTCACGACTTCATCCCTGGCGGGCTTGTTGCTCTCCAACTTTTTCCTTGAGAAGAACCCGACTTCGTAAGCACAGGGTATCATCCGGTCCAATCGAGTATTCGGCGGATCGACTAACACGGGTGGCCTGCCCGACCGGATCCGAAGCCCCAAACGCAAGCCAAGACCCGCGGCGGAAGCCCGATCCGCTAACGGGCTTCCGCGCGGCGCCTAGATCAGAGGCACAGGAACAGGTGCTCGGACTGGTTGTCCGGCAGTTCGCGCGTGGAGGCGTATTCGGCGCGCTTGCGGTGGCCGATGGCGCAGATCCGGTCCGCCTCCTTCTGCGCGGCCGCCTTGGTTTCCTCGTCGGAGCCGCGCGTCGGCGTCACGACCTTCACGCTGTCGCCGTTGTAGTCGGACACGGCGGGCGCGTCTTTCGCGCAGGCCGACAGCATCAGCAGAGCAAGCAAACCTGCACTCACGTTCTTCATTTGGCGTCCCTTTGTTCAGGATTCGATATTCGGGGTGATTCCCGCGCGGACCACACACAGACGCCGTGACAAGGTCAAGCGCCCTTGATTGGAGTGCCCCCACTGAGATGGTCCGCCAACCGGGATAGATTTGTCCCGACGAGAAGGACCGGAAGACGCACTGGACACCAAGATTAAGCGCCTTGTACCGAGAACTTGATCCCTATACGTTCTCCCCATGTCTTTGAAAGCGATCGCGTTATGCATGGAGTTACCGAGCACGGCAATCCGAGGCGGAAGGAATTTCATGTAGGTAGATGGATGAAACGCGCCATCAAGGAACCTCTGCTGCACTTCACTCTGATCGGTGCATTGCTGTTCTGGCTTTATGACCAGAACAATACCGATCCGAAACCGGACGCGCCCAATGTCATTGACATCAGCGCCAGCGAGCTGGACCGCCTTTCGAGCCAGTTCAGAGGAACATGGAACCGGGCGCCGACAACGGATGAACTCGCCGCGTTGATCGATGGATACGTGCGCGATGAGGTCTATTACCGCGAGGCGCTCGCGCTCGGACTTGACCAGGACGACGCGGTGATCCGTCAAAGGCTTCGGCTCAAGATGGAGTTTCTCACCGCCGGCGTCGCCGACAGCCTGGAAGCAGATGGCGCCGCGCTGGCGGCGTACTATGAGGCGAACAAGTCGCAGTTCACCCGTCCGCCACAGGTGACCTTTCGGCAGGTCATGCTCGCGGAAGACGACGACCCCGACGAGATCAGCGCCCGCCTTGCAAGCGGCACGGATCCGATGTCTCTGGGGCGGCCATCGCTGTTACCGAATACGATGGAGAACGCACAGGAGACGGCCGTCGACGGCACATTCGGTTCCGAATTCTTCGCGCGGATCAGCGCCGCTCCGGCCGGGGTCTGGACCGGGCCTGTTCCATCCGCATACGGATATCATCTTGTTCATGTCGACGAGATGAAGCGCCCGGCGGCTCCGGAACTTTCCGAGATCCGAGAGCAGGTCGAGCAGTCCTGGCGGCACGATCAAGCCGAAGCCTTGCTTGAAGGCCAATATCGGGCGTTCCTGTCAAGTTACGAGGTCCGGATGCCGGAGACAGGCAGCCAATGAGACTGGTTGCGCTCGCCTCGGTCGTTCTGGCCCTCGTTCTTTGGGCGGTGCCGGCGCTTCCGCATGCACTCGACCCGGGCTTTCTCGAGCTTCGCCTGGTCGGTGCCGAGACCTGGCGGGCTTTCTGGAAGGTTCCCAGCGTGAACGGCAAACCGATGCCGATCGATGCTGTCCTGCCGGAGAACTGCTCCCCGCGCCGGGTGCCGCAGCTGAAGTTCGACGGGCGGGCATTCAGCGGCTCCTGGAACGTCGACTGCCCGGGCGGCCTTCAGGGCGGCGAGATCGCCGTCGAAGGCCTGGAGAGTACAGCGACCGACGTGCTCATCCGCTACGAGCTTTCGCCGGGCGTGGCGGATAACAGGCGCCTGACGCCGGCATCCACCGCGTTCCTTATCCCGGCGCCTCAGGGCAAGCTGGGCGTCCTGACCACCTATGTCGCGCTCGGGATAGAGCACATTCTCGCGGGCGCCGACCACCTTCTGTTCGTCTTCGCGCTTCTCCTGCTGATCAGATCTCCTGGGCCCCTTGTAGGGGCGATCACGGCATTTACCGCGGCGCATTCTCTCACCCTCGCATCCGCCACACTGGGCTGGATCTCGCTCCCCGGACCGCCGGTCGAGGCGGTGATTGCGCTGTCGATCATGTTTCTGGCAAGCGAACTCCTGCGCTTCGACTCGGGCGAGGTACGGCTGTCTCAACGCTACCCCTGGGCGGTTTCCTTTGGCTTCGGGCTATTGCATGGCCTCGGGTTTGCGGGCGCACTGCAGGAGATCGGCCTTCCGCAACGGGAGATTCCGCTCGCGCTCTTGTCCTTCAATGTCGGCGTCGAAATCGGCCAGCTCATGTTCATTGCTGCGGTCTTGGCTGCCACCTGGCTCGCGGGTCGACTCGTGCCCCGGCTCGCGGAGCTTGCGCTGCGGCGAACAGGATATGGGATTCGGATCGTGAGCTATGCGATAGGGGGAACGTCCGCATTCTGGTTCCTGAGCCGCGTGGCCGCATTCTGAGGTTTGCAACCGGGATCATGACCCGGAGCGTGTTGTTGCGGAACTCTGGCGATGCAGGTTTCACATCGTGAATCCATGCGGTTAGCGGTAGATTGAGCAAGCCTCCTCCCGCCAACGCACGACGATCTGGTCCCGCTATCGAGCCATGCGGCGTCATTGGCTCGAACTCAATGGCCAAGGAGGCGCGGAGGATGCGCGGGTCACGGCTGATTTGGCTGGATGGCACGGCTCGCGCAGCGGAAGGGACAACTGCGGGAATTCTCGAACACGGCGATCCCTGCCTGACGCCGGCAGGGGGCTGAACAGTCCTGCATAGATCAGCCCAGCCCGGCCACTCCAACGTGCCTGCAGCCGATCCGGCTGTTTGGCGCAAGGGCAGGCAGAACCGGATCGCGCCCGGAGCAAGTCGCGGGATGGTCACGCTTGCCGGTCTTCCCGGCGCACCAATCCATCGGCGGAGCGAACCGGGCCGACAACGAGCCCCGGCGGCGCTGCGATGCGTTAGCTCCGAGGGATTGGGATCGGTGGCGCGTGCAAAATGGCTTCGGCATGCGCCAGAGCTACCGCGCCGGGTTCGAAGTGTGAATCTTGCTCAATGACAAGTGCAGCAACGCCTTGACGACACTCCGTTCCGTCACCTGCAGCCACTTTGGGCCCAGACCCTGAGGTTCCGCTTCAGCGCGCCCCCGAACGGATGCTCCTTGGACAGCGACCGCTCGCCGTTCTGCGTAAGGTAGGTCTTGGCCTGGTCGCAGAGCCGCTCCTGGTTCCACTGGTGGCAATTGGAACAGGATTTGTCCTTCCAGAACGAATCCGGCAGGCCTTCGACCGGCGGGTACATCGGTGACCCGGTGATGATCTGCGCCAGCGACTTGCCGATGATGGCGTCGTTGCCGACCGTCAGCGGCGTGTCGAACGTGACGTCGGTCGGCTCCGGACCGGGCGCCGGCGCCGCGGCCTCGACCGCGGGCTCGGACTCGGCGTGGTCACGCCCGACCGGGTCATGGCCCGCCGCCGCATTCAGCGCGGCAATCTCGCCCTGGGCGAATTCGGCGAACGTGCCGGTCGGGTAGGTATCGAGATAAGTCTGCCACGCCTCGACGCTGGCTTCGGCCTGCGCGGCCTCGAACATGCGCCGCTCGGCATCGGATGCGGTGGGTTCGGTCACGGCCGGCATCTTGGGCGCGCCGGTCAGTTCCTCCTGCATCACCGTTTCCAGAAGCGCCCGCGCCTCGTCGGCAAAGGCATTGTCGGGATAGGCGCGCAGGAACAGCATGATCTGCACCGGATCGCGGGTCTGCTCGACCGAGGCCCAAAGCTGTCGGTCAGCCAGTTCCTGGGCCGAGGGCTTGTCCGCTTCGGCGAAGACGAAATTGGAGGTAAGCGACGAGGTGTCCCACGGCGTCTGCTGGCCGCGCGTCGCCTCCAGAACGGCGACCCGGACCTGCTTGAACATCTGTTCGATCGGCAGGCCTGGGATCCGCATCTGCTCGGCCAGCGCATGGGTGAAGGGGCTGTTGCTGCCGGTCCCGTCCAGCGCCACGCTGCCCGGCGCGGTGGCGTAGGCAAGGAACGTTCCGGTCGGCGCCTTCATCTCGGCCAGGCCGTTGTCGTTGATCTCCGGTATGTCGGTGAACGGATTGTTGCGGCACGCATCGAGGATCATGATGTTCGTGCGGTTGCGCGCCGACGACATCTGCCGCAGCACCGTCTGCGCCTCGATCGCCGCCAGATCGAGATCGGCGGCATCCGTCAGCGCGACGTCGACGGGCAGCAGATAGTTGGACCCGAAGCTCTGGACACCGTGACCCGCGTAGTAGAACAGACCCGTGGCATCCGGCCCGGCCTCCCTTAGCCGGCGGCCGAACTGCGAGATCCCGCGCCGCATTTCCTGTTGCGTGGCGTCGATCAGCGTCGTCACCTCGAAACCGAGATCGCCGAGCGCGGCAGCGATCACACCGGCGTCGCGGGACGGGTTTTCGAGCTGCGCCACGCTGCCATACGCGGAATTGCCCATCACGAGCGCAATGCGTTCTTCGGCCTGAAGCGGTCCCGCGACGGTGGCCAGGACCAGGCCCAGAAGTAGCGCGGCAAGTTTCAAGAAGCAGGTCCTGTTGTTGGTCTCGGGCCGGGGTTCGGCCGATTTCAAGGGGGTTCGCCAGGCGCGCGTCGCAGTAAAACCCGAAAAAACTATGTCTTTTCCCATTTCAGGATGCAAGATTAGGTTGCCGATGGCTTTGATTTGCCCAGACGATTGTGGGGACATCTTGTTGATTGCGTGACCACGACGGGAAACCTATGACACGACATTCATTTCGCGATCTCATCACGTTGGTTCTGCTCGCCCTCGGCCTGATGCTGGGCTCGGCAGCGCGATCGGAGGCGCAAGACGCGGATCCGTTCGAACACGGCTGGATCCTTGACGCCGGCGCGTCGGACCTGCAGTTCCTGTCCGTCAAGAAGAGCGTCATTGCCGAAACCAGTTCGTTCGCGACCCTGTCGGGGCTGATCACCGATACCGGCGCGGCGCAAATCCGGGTGCTGATGGATTCCGTCGACACCAAGATCGACCTGCGCAACGTGCGCATGCGGTTCCTGTTCTTCGAAACCTTCCTGTTCCCGGAAGCCACGATCTCGGCGCAGCTCGATGCCGGTCAGCTGCGCGACCTGCACACGACCCGCCGCAAGGTGATCGACTTGCCGTTCACGCTGAACCTGCACGGTGTCACGGTCGAGCGCACCGCCGAGGTGGCGGTGACGCTGATGTCGAACGACCGGGTGACGGTCGCGTCCACCAATCCGATCGTGCTGGCGCTGCAGGAATTCAATCTCGAGGAGGGGCGCGCCAAGCTGCAGGAAGCCGCCAATGTCGACATCCTGCCGATGGGCATGGTCAGCTTCTCCTTCGTCTTTGACCGCGCCCAGCCCGGGACCCCGCCGGACCTGCAATCGGTGACCGCGCCGGTGACGCCCGGCTCTGCCGCCCTGGAAACGCAAGGCGACTTCGACCGCGAGGCCTGTCTCGGCCGCTTCGAGATCCTGTCGCGCACCGGCAACATCTACTTCGGCCCCGGCAGCGCCAGGCTCGACGACAAGAGCGTGCCGCTTCTCGAAAACCTCCACGACATCGTCCGCCGCTGCCCCGATCTCAGGATCGAGATTTCCGGCCACACCGATTCCATCGGCTCGGACGCGAGCAACCAGCGGCTGAGCGAGCGCCGCGCCCAGTCGGTCCGCGACTGGCTCGCGGCCAAGGGCATCCCCGCCGATCGCCTCCTCGCGGTCGGATACGGTGAAACCCGGCCCGCCTTCTCCAACGACACCGAGGAAGACCGCCGTCGCAACCGTCGCATCGAGTTCGCCGAAATCGGCGGGTGATCAGGCGAAGCTCACGTTCCGGCAGATGCGATCGCGGGCTTCGCTTTCGATCTAGAATGCCGCGGCAAGTGCCCGTGACGCCACGGGTCTCTTGCGCCCAAATTGCAACACAGCCCATCCGATAACCAAGGCGGCACGCCGCTCCGGGACGAACTCCCGTTTTTCTGTTGATCGGCTGATGAAATTGGCAAATGTAATGATTGGTGAAGAATATTTTCCAAACTTTGGTGCCAAAACCAAGTGCTACGGGGTTATGAGCGAATGCCGACAACAGGTTCCGCCAACGGCCTAGGCATGTGGCGCGGACGGCGGATTTTGGGCGCCGTTCTGGCGGTGGGCATGGCGATCGACGCCGGCGCGGCCGCGGCGCAGAGCGCCAGCGAGGTCACGCCGGAAAGCTTCCAGCCTCCCCTGCAACGCCTGAGCGGTGCCGTTGTCTTCACAGGCGAACCAGGCACGAAGGCGCCTCCGGGATCCGAGGGCATCTCGGTGACGCTTTCGGGCGTGGCGATCGAAGGCGGCCTGCCGCAAATGGCGGCGGCGCAAACCGCGTTCACCGCGCGCCTGACCCGCGGCGCGATCCCGGTCTCGGAAATCTTCGAGGCGACCACCGCGCTCGAAGAGGCCTATGCCAATGCCGGCTTCGTCCTGAGCCGCGTGGTGCTTCCGCAGCAGTCGCTGCGCGACAACGGCACGCTCAAGGTGACGGTGATCAACGGCTATGTCGAGGCCATCGACACGACGAATGCGCCGCCCGAAGTGCGCGCCCGGATCGAGGCGCTGACCGGCAAGCTAGTCGGCCGCAGCGGCCTCACGATGGCGGAGCTGGAGCGCCAGCTCCTGCTTGCCGGCGACGTCTCTGGCGTTGCGCTTGGCTCGGCGCTTGCGGCGGGCAACCGGCCGGGCGGCACGGTCATCGCGCTCGACCCCGAGTTCCGGAAGGTGACCGGCTTTCTCGGCTTCGACAACTTCGTGGGCGACGATCTCTCGCCGCCGACGCTGAACGCCGGCATCGAACTGAACAGCCCGTTCAGCTACGGCGAGACGATCTATGGCCGTCTCAGCTTTTCGCCCGAACTGGCCTTGTCGAGCGATCCGCGCTACCGCATCGCGGCGCTCGGCGCGGTTGTGCCGGTCGGCACCTCGGGCCTCAGCCTGAACGTCGAGGCGACCGCCAGCGACACGACGCCGGACACCCCACTGACACCGACGCGGAGCAACTTTGACCGACAGTCGGTGCGTCTGGTCTATCCCTACATCCGGACCCGCCAGACCAACGTGACGGCCCAGTTCGCGCTGGACCATCAGGAGGACAGCCAGGACCTGATCGCCGTCAGCACCCGGTTCCCGATCTACCGCGACGAAGCCAGCATCCTGCGGCTCGGGGGAAGTCTCTCCCATACCCATGATGATGGCGCCTTCTCGGAAGTCGGCGCGTTCCTGTCGCGCGGCGTGGACATCCTGGGCGCCCGGACGCTGTCGGACGTCGGCGCGGGCACGCCGCTGTCGCGGCAGGGTGCGGATGCGGAGTTCTCGAAGCTTACCGGGTCGTTCTATCACCAGCGTGCGCTGGTCGAGAACCTCTCGCTGTCGCTGGCCGGGCGGTTCCAGTCCGCGTTCGGCGACCCGCTGCTGACGGCGGAACAGTTCAGCATCGTCGGCGCGCGCGAGCTGTCGACCTTCGATTCCGGCGAGCTTCGCGGCGACAGCGGCTGGGTGGTGCGGGCCGAACTCGCGACCGCGCGCGACGTCACCATTGCAGGCAGGCCGATCACGCTCAGCCCCAACATCTTCGCCGGCACTGGCGAGGTGTCGCTGGAACAGCCCAGCGCGGTCGAGTCAGCTCATGTCCGGGCCCATGCCTACGGCATCGGCATGGATCTCATTTCGAATACGGAGTCGAGATACCGCTCCAGTTTCATGCGGGTCGAATTTGGCAGAGGAGAACGGAACGATGGCGGACCCGATGGCGAACGGTTCAGCATTTCCGGGAACTTCCGCTTCTAGACGCCGGCTGCGCCAGACCACCGCGCTAACGGCCGTGATGCTGGCCGCGGCGCTGCCGGCCGCGGCCGAACAACTGCCGACGGGCGGCACAGTGGTCCAAGGCTCCGCCGCGATCGCGACGCCGAACGCCCAGAACATGATCATCAACCAGTCGAGCGGCAATGCCATCGTCAACTGGCAGGGCTTCTCGATCGGCCAGAACGCGCAGGTCACGATCAACCAGCCCGGGACCGGCAGCGCGATCCTGAACCGGGTGACCGGCGGAGCAAGCAGCGATATCCACGGCCAGCTGAACGCCAACGGCCAGGTATTCCTGGTCAACCCCAACGGCATCTTCATCGGCCCGAGCGGCCGGATCAGCAGCTCCGGGTTCGTCGGCTCGACCCTCGACATCAACGACGAGGATTTCATGGCGGGCCGCCTGAAATTCTCGGGCAACGGCGCGTCGGCCAAGGTCACGAATGCCGGGCGGATCACGATCGGCCAGGGCGGCTACGCCGCGCTTCTGGGCGGCCGGGTCGAGAATTCGGGCGTGGTGAGCGTGCCACTTGGGCGGGTGGGCTTCGGCGCGGGAGAGCGCGCGACGCTCGATCTCAGCGGCGACCGGTTCCTGCAGGTCGCGCTGCCTTCGGCCGATGACGGCGACGGCGAGGCGCTCATCGTCAACAGCGGCACGGTGACGGCCGAGGGCGGCCGGATCGAGATGCTGGCCGCCACTGCGCGCGACGCGGCGCGCAACGCAATCAACATGTCGGGCGTGGCCGAGGCGACCTCGGTCAGCGTGCGCGACGGCGTGATCATGCTCGGGGGCGGCAGCGGCGGTACCGTCACCGTCACCGGCCGGGTTTCGACCGCGGCGCTCGACAGCTCTCCGCGGCCGCCGGAGCGGCCGGCCCAAGGCGGCGAGATCACCGTGACCGGCGCCCGGATCGTTCTGGACGGCGCGCAGATAGACGCGAGCGGCCCGGAGGGCGGCGGCACGATCCGCATCGGCGGCGACTTCGGCGGCGCCGGCGCCCTGCCCCATGCCCAGACGGTGACGGCCGACGCCGACACGGTGATCCGCGCCGATGCGACAAAGGTGGGGGACGGCGGGCGGATCGTCCTCTGGTCAGACCTGTTCACCGATGCCAGCGCGCGGTTTTCGGCGCGCGGCGGTGCGAGCGGCGGCGACGGCGGTTTCGTCGAGGTGTCGAGCGCCGGACGGCTCCGCTACAACGGCATCGCCGATCTGCGCGCGCCGGCGGGAAGCTGGGGCATGCTGTGGCTGGACCCCGACGACATCTCCGTGCCCGGCACAATCGCCGAGGCGACGCTCGAGGCGCAGCTGAACCTCGGTGATGTCACGCTCGACACGGCCAATCCCAGCGGACCCGACGTCGGCAATATCACCATCAACGCGTCGATCGACTGGACCGCGGCGACCACGCTCGCGCTGATTGCCGATAACAACATCATCCTCAACGGCGCGATCAACGCGGCCAACGGCATCCTCGAGCTCGATGCGGCGGGCTCGATCTTCACCGGCTCCGGCGGCGCGATCAACGTCGCCGATTTCCGGCTTTTAAGCGGCGCCTGGCAGCAGGTCGGCGCGACGCTTCCGGCGTTTTCGGCCGACAACTTCTTCATCTCCTTCTCGGCGTCCTTCCTGCGGGCGCTCGGCGGCGACGGGTCGGCGGCCAATCCCTACCAGCTGACCGATGTCTACGGTCTGCAGGGCGTCGGCTCGAGCGGCATGAACAACTCAAGCTACATCCTCGCGAACAATATCGACGCCAACAGCACCGGCGCCTGGACCTTCCCCTTCGGGGGCAGCAGCGCCGGTTTCGAACCGATCTTCGACTTCGGCGGAACGCTCGACGGCAATGGTCACACGATCGACGGTCTGTTCATCGACACGTTCAACGGCGAAGGCTACAACGACGCGGGCCTCTTCGCTTCGATCACCTCGACAGGCACGGTCCACGATCTTCTCCTGACCGGGGCCGACGTGACCGGCGCCTGGACCGGCGTGCTCGCCGGGTCGAACGCGGGCACGATCTTCAACGTCTGGGCGGAAGGCACAATCCTTGGCAATGATGGACGGGTTGGCGGCCTTGTTGGCAGCAACAGCGGAACGATCGGCGACAGCATCGCCGACGTGAGCGTCGGCGCGAGCATCGACCCGTTCATCTCCTTCTCGAGCGACTACAACATCGGCGGGTTCGTTGGATTCAACGACGGCACCATCGTCCGTTCGCACGCGCTCGGCGACGTGACCGTGAACAACATCGAGCCGGTGACGACGATCTCGGCCGGCGGCTTCGTCGGCCAGACCAGCGGCGGCACGATCAGCGATTCCTATGCCCATGGCGACGTCGCCGTGACGAGCAATGTCGGACCGCAGGTCACGGTCAACGCCGGCGGCTTCGTTGGGCTCAGCGCGGGCGAGGTGAGCCGCTCCTACTCGATCGGCAGCGCCACAGCCAGCGGCGATGCCTTCAGGACTGTTGGCGGTTTCGCCGGGAGCGCCTCGCTTCTGCCCACCGGCGCCGCGTCGAATTTCTGGGACCGGCAAAGCTCGGGCCTGGCGACGAGCGCCTACGGCACGGCGCTGAACACGTCGGACTTCCAGACCACTGCGACCTTCGTCTCGCTTGGCTCCGCGCGGGGGTGGAACTTCACCAATGTCTGGGCGCCTGGAGATACCGGGTTCTACCCGGTCAACTACACGACGAGCCCGGTCATCTATGCCCGGCCGGATCCGGTCGTCGTGCCGTTCGGCCAAACCGGAAGCGCGACCACCACCGGCACCTATTCGGGCGGCCCCTCCCTCTACGTGTTCGATCTGCCCGGCAACAGCCTGAATACCGGCCCGCTGTTCAGCGCACTCAACTTCTCGGGGACCAGCCCGGGGCCACAGACCTTCACGTTGGCGACGACCTCGCTCTCGAGTTCGACCGGTCCGAACTTCCGCGTCGTGGATCTGCCGGGGACCGCGACGATCTTGCCGCCCCCGCCCACGCCGACACCCCCGACCCTGACGCCGCCTCCGCCGCCGCCCCCGCCGGTGGTGTTCACCCTGCCGAACCCGACCGACACGATCACCGGCACCCCGTCGCTTCCGACGGACACCGGGACGACGCTCGTGACATCGACCCCGGGCAAGGCCGGCGAAACCCTGTCCAAGGTCCAGGACGTCGCCACCACGCTCGAGATCGCAGCCCAGAGCTGCGCGGAAAGCGATTCCGACGTGTCGCGCTACCTCGCCTGCCTGTCGGATGCGTTGAACGACTTCGCCAACGAGCTCGACAAGCTGTCGACCGACCTGCCGCCGGGGCTGGAGAATGTGGCCCGGATCGTGCAGGATGCGCGGGCAGGAGTCGATCAGGCACGGGCCCGCGCCGAACAGCGCCTCGCCTCGGCGACGACCGATGCCGAACGCGAAGCGATCCGCACGGATGCGATCAACGAGGCACGGACGGCGATCGATACCGCGTCGACCGAGATCCGCAAGGCGATCCGCCTGGTCCGGGCCGACGACCCCGAGCTTGCGAACCTGCAGCGCGAGCAGATCGTGACGATCGCCGCGGCGGTCGACAGCGTCGGGATCGAGCTGTCGCGGGCCGTCGGGCTCTGACCGGAGAGAGGAATGCGAAGGTTGGTGCGATCGATGGCCGGACTGGCCGTCCTTGTGGTGCTGGTCTCGTCCAGCGCCGCGCTGGCCGCTGAACGGGTCGCGCTGATCGTCGGCAATTCCAACTACCAGCATGTCGGATCGCTGGAAAATCCCGTTAACGACGCGTCCGACATCGCGATTGCGCTCGAAGGGCTCGGCTTCGAGGTGATCCTCGGCAACGACCTGACCCATTCCGAGATGGCCGACGCCGCCGCCCGGTTCTCCGAGGCGGCGAAAGACGCGGATGCCGCGATCTTCTACTATGCCGGGCACGGCTTCCAGGTCGGCGGGCAGAACTACCTCGTGCCAACGGACGCGGCGATCGCCGGCGCCGAGGACGTCGCGTCGCAAACCACCCCTCTGGGCACGGTGCTTCAGGCGCTCGAACAGTCGAAGGGGCTGAAGCTTGTCTTCCTCGATGCCTGCCGCGACAACCCCTTCGGCGCGGCGCTGCAATCTGTTCCGGGTGGCGGCAATGGCCTCGCGCGGGTGGGCACGGCCGCCGATTTCCTCTTCGCCTATGCCACCCAGCCCGACAACGTCGCCTATGACGGCACCGGGCGGAACAGCTTCTTCACCGAGGCGATGCTGAACCATATCTACACGCCGGGGCAGGACATTGCCGACCTCATGATCGCGGTGCGCCGCGACGTGCTGGCCGCGACCGGCGGGCGGCAGATCCCCTGGGAAAACTCGTCGCTGACGCGGCAGTTCCGCTTCGACAACCGCCCGGTGACCGCTTCGGAGGAGACGCTGCTGTGGCAGGTGGCCGCGGATGCCGGCGATCCGCAGCTCATGCAGCTCTATGTCGACCGCTACCCGCAAGGCTCCCATGTCGACGACGTGGTCGCCTTTCTCGACGCGGAACAGACCGGCACGAGGACGCGCACGGTGGGCCTCGGCGATGCGGACGAGCAGGCCGAGCGGCTGTGGAACCTCGCCCGCCGCAACCGGATGCGGCCCCTGCTCGAATTCTACATCAACCAGTACCCCGAGGGCGCCCATGTCGCGCAGGCCCAGCAACTGCTGCAGGTGATCCCGCGGGCCGAGGATGCGACGCCGGGCGGCATCTGCGAGCGCCTGACGACCCATCCCCGCGACGCGACCGCCGGCAATGCCGGGGTGCCCTACGAACGGCTGCAGCGCAACGCGCTTGCGGCGGTGCAGGCCTGCAGCGCCGCGGTGGCGCAATCGCCCGAACTGCCGCATTACGTCGCGCTCCTGGCCCGCGCGACCGCGGCCTCGGGCGACATGGAGCGCGCCGCCCAGCTCTATCGCAGCGCCGCGGCGCAGGGCGACCTGCGCGCGATGGTCAGCCTTGCCCAGCTGATGGAAAGCGGCACCGCCATGCCGGCCGACCCGGCCGGCGCGCTGGCGCTTTACGAGAAGGCGGCCGAGGCCGGCAGCACCGACGCGATGATCAACCTCGCGGTCAGCCTGTTCCAGGGCGCGGGCCTGCCCAAGGACGAGGCGCGGGCAATCACGCTCCTGAAGCGGGCGGCGTCGGAAGGCTCACCCAAGGCCCGCTACAACCTCGGGGTGCTGGCGCAGGATGGCGTCGTCGACAGCCCGCAGGATGCGCTCGCCTATTTCGAGAGCGCGGCGCGCGACGGCGAATATGACGGCTACCGGGCGGCGGCGGTGCTTCTGGACGAGGGGCGCGGCGTGCCGCGCGATCCGGCCAAGGCAGCCAACATGCTGCTCCGGGGCGCGGCGGAGGACCGCGGGGCGGTCCTGTCGGCGCTGACCGAATATGCCGGCGACTGGTCGCGCGAGACGATCACCGCGGTGCAGGAACGTCTGAAGGCCGCCGGCTACTACGAAAGCACGGTCGACGGATTGCCCGGCCCGAACTTCACCGCCGCCCTGGAGCGCTGGCGCAATGGCGGGTTCACCGCCGAGGTTCTGGTGAACTGAGCTCCGCGCCTCAAAGGCTGCCGGCGTCGATCCATTCCTGCAGCTTCTGGCGGCTGACCTCGAAATGCATCGAATCCTCGCGCTGCCAGGCCGCACCCCAGAGCCAGCCCTCCGCCTTGAAGAAATCCGCCATGATCGTCAGGCCTAACTGCGTGCGGCCATCGCCCAGCGTGTCGAGCCGGCCGTCGACGTTCAGATCGACGGCAAGCCCGTAGGCATGGCTCGACGCGCGGTTGGCGGAGCCGCGGATCAGCCGCACGCAGAGCGAGCCGGCGGTGCTGAGCCGGTCATAGAGATCGGGATCGGTCTTGCGCACATTGTCGAACACGGTCCGCAGGGAATCGATCGCCGGCTTCAGCATCCGCACGGTGATCGGTCCGACGTTTTCGGTCACAAGTTTGGCCGATAGCCGGGGATTGGTCATGTCCTGGCACTGGTCGGTCAGATCCTCGCGCGGCAGGCCGAAGTTCTGCACGAGAAACCCGGGATCGGCCAGAAGCAGCCCGTCGTTCACCTTGAGCCGGTTGGCGATCAGTACAACCTGGGCATAGGCGTCGATGATCTCGTTCGGACCCGACGGCACCGGCTGCTCCTCCAGCGACGGATCGAGCGCGCCGCCCTGCATGCCGTCGGTCGCGCCGCGCATGCCGAGATTGCGCACCGCCTCGTCGAGCTGCTCGACCCGGTTGCCGAGGTCCTCGACCTGCTGGCTCAGCATCTCGATGTCGATCCGCGCGCCGGAATCGATCGCCGTCCCCTGAAAGTCTTCCGGGTTCTCGAACAGCTTCGGCAGCGCGAACCACAGGACCGGCGCCAGCACAATGGCGATCGCGATAATGATGGCGGGCAGGAGACGCATGAGACAAGCCGGAACAATGACAGGCCGGGTCGGCCGGGTGCCGCCATTAAGCCGGTTCGATGGCCGGGTTTCAAGCCGGAGCAATACCCTCCCCCGCCCCATCAAACTTATTGTGACGCGGGGACCGCTGCGCTAGGGTTGGAGCGAATTTAAGCTCAACGCGTGGATATCGAACATGAAAGCCTTTCGGGGATCTCTTGCGCTCGTGCTGGCCGCGACCGTTTTTTCCGCCTCGTCCGCAGCGGCGCAGAGTGCCGACGACATGACGGCCGACGAAATCATCGACGCCTTCGAAAAGCAGAAGACGCGCGGCCTCGTCCTAGTGCCTGCGGACGAAGCCGCGGCGGGTGAAACGGCGGCGGGGACAGACGCCGCGACCAGCGGGGAGACCGTGGTCGCCACCGATCCGGCAACCACCGAGCCGGCAGCCACCGAGACCACGCAGGTCGTTGCCGCCCCGCAGTACCAGCCCGTCGCCGCCGACGAGCAGGTCTATCTGAACATCTCGTTCGATTTCGACTCCGCCGCGCTCCGCGAGGATCAGAAGCCGAGGCTCGTGACGATGTGCGAGGTGATGAAATCGGTCGACGTCCAGCTGTTCCAGATCGTCGGCCATACCGACAGTTCCGGTTCGGACGAGTACAACGAGGCGCTGTCGCTCCTGCGCGCCGAGGAGATCAAGCGCCACCTGGTCGGCTGCGGCGTCGCGCCGGAGCGGCTGCAGGCGATCGGCATGGGCGAAAGCACACCCCTGAACGCCGATGACCCCGCAGGCGAGGAAAACCGTCGCGTCGAATTCCAGGCGCTCAGCTGACGCCCTGCCCCTGCCACTCTTCAACCTGTAGGGGGAGCCATGACCGACGCACGCCCCGGTGATCTCTTCAAACCCGGCGACCTGGTGAACAACACCTACCGGATCGAGGCGCTCCTGGGGCGGGGCGGCGTGTCCGACGTCTACCGCGCCCGTAGCGAGATCTCGGGACGTCTGGTGGCGATCAAGGTGCTGAAGTCGGAGTTTTCCGGCAATGACGACTACCTCACGCTCCTGAAGCGCGAGGAGGAGATCCGCGAGATCCGCCACGATGCAGTGGTCCGCTATTCGGAGAACCACCGTACACCCGACGGTCATGTCTATCTCCTGATGGACTACGTCGACGGGCCGGGGCTCGACCGCAAGCTCAAGGAAGGGCCGATGTCGGCCGAGGACGTGCTCGTTGTCTGCCGTCGGGTTGCCGAGGGCCTGAAGGCCGCCCATGCCCGCAACATCGTCCACCGCGATCTCTCGCCCGACAACATCATCCTGCGTGGCGGCAATCCGGCCGAGGCGGTGATCATCGACTTCGGCATCGCCAAGGACACAAATCCGGGCGCGGAAACCATCGTCGGCAACGAATTCGCCGGCAAGTACGCCTATGCCGCGCCGGAACAGCTCGCCGGGAAGACCGACGCGCGCACCGACATCTATTCGCTCGGCGCACTGCTTCTGGCCTGTTTCCGCGGCAAGTCCCCCTCGATCGGCAAGAACCCGATGGAGGTCGTACAGAACAAGGCCAAGCCACTCGATCTCGACGGCGTGCCGGAGCCGTTGCGGGCCATCCTCGCGCGCATGACCCATCCCGATCCCGGCAGCCGCTTTCAAAGCGCCGCCGAGCTTCTCACCGCGCTGCCGGGCGGCGGTCGCGCGCCGGTGCCCGGCCCTGCGGACGACCGCGACGACAAGACGGTGATCGCCCCGAGGCAGCAAGTGCGCGAGGAATTCGCCGGGGTCGCGGCCGAACCCGGCCCGAGCCGCCCCGCCAAGGCGGAGCCCGCGCGCAGCGGGTCGCGCGGCCCGCTCATCGCTGTTCTTCTGGTGGTGCTTGCGCTGGCCGGCGCCGGCGGCGCCTATTTCGCCGGCGTCTTCGGGCCGCGCTACGCGGCGGTGTCGCCCTTCACGCTGACGCTCGTCAAACGCGCGGGCGCACCGCTCAACGTTTCCGGTTATGCGCCGTCCGAGGAGATGAAGCAATCGCTCGAACGGCTCGCCGCGCAGGAGGGCGGGACCGCCCAGGTGACGCTCGCCTCGTCGGACGCGATCGGCGAAGGCTGGGCCGGCGGGGTTCTCGACCTCGTCGCGATGGCAGGCGGCCTCGACGGCTGGCAGATGGAGGTCAACGACCGCGCGGTGCGGCTGAGCGGCCGGACGTCGAGCCGCGACGTCCATGACCAGATCATGAGCGCCCTTGAGGGCGGGCTTCCGGGCGGGCTCGAGGGCACGCCGGAGATCGCCTATATCGCGCCGGTTCTCAGCGCCGAGGTGCTGAAGCCGATCCTCTCGCAGTTCTCCGATTGTGGGCCGCTCAAACTGGTCGATGCGCCCGCGACCGGCTATGGCGCGGACGCGGCGATCCGGGTGGCGGGCACGATCTCCGGCGCCGGTCAGCGCGACGCGCTGGCGGCCGCGCTCAAGGCCGCGGCGGGCGAGCGTCAGGTAGCGCTCGACGCCGAACTGCTGAATCCCACCCTGTGCCTGATCGAAAACTACCTGCCCAAGGCGCCGCCGAGCGACATTGGCATCCGGCTCGGCTTCGGTGACAAGGGCGGAGAGGAGAACACCTCTGGCGACTTCGTCGTGGGCGAGAATCCGGTGATCGACGTGCTGCTGCCTGACGATGTCACCGACGGCTATCTCTCGGTCTCGATCCTCGACGTGTCAGGCAACGTCTTCCACCTGCTGCCCAACATCGGCCGGACCGACAATTCGGTCGCGGCGCTGCGCGGCGAGCAGTCGGGCACGGTCCCGGTGCGGGTCGCCTACACGGTCGCGGAAAGCGGCGCTGGCAAGGGGCTCGCCTTCCGGGTCGACGACAGCACGCTCGGTGAAAGCAAGATCGTGGTGATCCGGTCCAGTGGCCCGCTCTTCAAGCAGTTGCGGCCGACGACCGAAAGCGCCTCGGGCTACGCGGAAGCCCTGCGCGACCAGAGCCGGAACGTGGAGACGCGGATCTATTCGCTCGACAGCCGGATCCTGACAACCGTGACCCAGTAACGGGCGGCGGGCTCAGCCGATATCGACGACGATGACGCTGATGTTGTCGGCCCCGCCGCCGTCGAGGGCGATCTGCACCAGCCGGTCCGAGATCGTTTCGATCGGGGCTTCCCGCAGTACCTTCTCGAGCATGGCGAAGGTCGCGTATTTCGTCAGCCCGTCGGAGCATAGGAGGAACCGGTCGCCGGGCTGGGCGTCGCCGCGGACCTTGTCGAGAACCAGTTCGTCGCCCACGCCCACCGCGCGGGTGATCGCATTCGACTGGGGAAGGCGTTCGGCCTCGTCCCAGCTTATGTGGCCAGCCTCGACCAGTTCGGCCACCAGCGAATGGTCGCGGCTGAGCATCTGGATCGCGCCGTCGCGCAGCCGGTAAAGGCGGCTGTCGCCGGCCCAAAGCGCAACGAAATGCCCGTCGGCCAGCATCAGGCTCACCACCGTCGCGCCGATCGTCTCCACCCCGCGCTCGACGGCGGTCTCCTGGATGATGCCATGTGCCTTCTGGATCAGCGCCCGGAGCGCGTGCATCCGGTCCGATGGCAGCAGTCCGGGCTCGATCGTCGCCACCAGATCGGCGATCAGCCGGCTGGCATAGTCGCCGGCGTCATGCCCGCCCATCCCGTCCGAAACGAGCCAGAGTTCCTCGTCGGGCAGCGCCAGGATCGAGTCCTCGTTGACCGGGCGCTTCAGCCCGACATGTGTCCGCGCGCTGTAGCGCACCCGCCCTGTGGTCATGGTATCGGCCTCGCTTCGGTCCAGATTGCGGCGTTCAGGCTCATCAGCGCCTGCATGTCGGGCCCCCGAGGAAGGCCGTCGCAAACCATGACATGGGCCACGCCGTCGATCTCGGTGCTCCAGATGCTGGGATGGGCAAAGCGGCCGTCCAGAAGCGTCCCGGCAAACCCGCCATTCGGATCGTAGCGGAAGGTCACCGTCTGCCCCCGCCCCTGCGTCAACCTGGCGCCTGAGGCCACCACCGGCGCGGGAAGCACTGCGAGCGCCTCCTCAAGCGCCGGACGGCCCAGGTCGTCGAGCGTGGCCAGCGCGAGATCCTCGAGCCGGCCGAAGAGCGCCTCGTTCAGGAAATGCCCCGCGACCACGTCGGCCCCGGCAGGCAGCGCCGCGACCAAGGTCAGCGGAAAGCGCCGCCCGACCCGGTCAACCGACGGCATCAGCACGCCCGTCGCCGGCTGCGGCCCGGCGAGCCCGCCTGAGATGCCGAAACGCCAGATCGGCGCCGACATGAACGCCGCATCCCAAGCGGCGCCGAAGGCCTGCTGGCAGTCGAGCATACCGCCCTGAAGCCAGGCGTCCCACGCCGCCACGAAGCCGGGCGGCGTACCGGCGCGGATGAAGTCCCCCGCCGCCGGCATCTTGCCGAATGCGCCGAACCCCGCCGCCATCGTCAGAACGAGCCGGGGCAGCTGAACTTGCCCAGCGCCGGCAGCGAGAACGGGTTGAGGACCGAACCCGACTGCAATTCGAAGATCGCGATCCGGCCGCCGATGTTGAAGATCACCCGCTTGCGGTCCGAGACATTCGTGCGCCGCACCTCGGCAGCGTCGAAGAGGCGGAAGAGCGCCCAGGGCCCGTCGCGCGACATCACGCTTTCGGTCTGCGACTGCGCCGGTTCGAAACTGACCCGCGCGAGCCCGACCGGCCCCGGCCAGGTGACCGCCATCGGCGTCGGCAAGCCGCCGCGATGCGCGAACGCGACGTTCTGGCCGTCGATTTCGAGGAGCACCGATTTGGCCTTGGGGTCGAGCGCCTCGGGGGTGATCTGGAACTGCACCGCCGGATTGGCGCCGCCGCCGAAGAAGGCGTCGCGGATCTGGGCGGCGTTCTGCAGCTGCTCCAGCACCGCCTGCGAGATGCCGAGGTCCGCGTCGTTCACGCGCTTCCAGGTCCAGGGCCGCGTGCTGACATCGACATGCGCCACCAGGTTTTCCTGGAAGAACGCGTCGATCAGCCCGCCCGGCCCGAACAGCCGCTGGAAATCGGCCATCGCGACGTCGGCGCTGGCGCGGCGGTTGAACGGATAGCGGTTCTCGGTCACCTGCTGGCAGAAAGGCAGGACGCCGGCCTGCCAGCGGGCATTGATCGAAGCGCGCGTGCCGCCGGCGGTGATGCCCGAAGAGGTCGCGGAAATCTGCTTCGACCAGCGTTGCAGCGGCCCCTCGATCCGCGCGGCCTGCTCCTGGAAGCGGATCAGCGCCCCACCCCCCTCGCCGCCCGGCGCGACGCCGCTGAACGACATCTTGTTCAGCTCCTGGTAGACCTCGGTCAGCGCGAGGATGAGCCCGTCGAGCTGAGAGGCCTGCCCGTCGGGCCGCGCCACGAGCTGGTGCAGCCACGCGAAGCGCTGCTGGACATAGTCGCCCGGCGGCGGAGGCGGTGCGCCACCCTCGCCGGTCGCCGTCCGCGCCAGCGCCTCAAGCAGGATCTGCGTCTGGATGCTCACGTTCGACTGCAGCTCCATCCCCGCGACGTTGGAGACCCCCTCGGACAGCTCCGAGTTCGCCAAGAGGCCGCGCTGTTCGGCCAGCTTGGTTTCCTCCGAAATTGACTCGAGGATATTGACGATCGGCGAGGTCGGCCCCGACAGGACGTTGGTCACCTCCACCGCATGGCTGAGGCTTTCCATCGGAATGATGTCGATGTCGCCGAGCAGCGCGTCATAGCGGCCGACATAATCGTTGTAATAGAGGTTCAGGACGTCGCGGCTGAGCTTGGCGAGCGCCTGCTCGGTCTGCTCCGCCTCGCCACGCGCGCCGAGGACCCAGCTCTCGCTCTGGATGCGCTTGGCCACGCCCAGCGCCTCGCCGAGAAAGACGTTGTGGAACCCGTCATAGGTGAAGATCCCCTCGATCCCCTCGGTGAGGGGCTTGCCCGACGACCGCACCAGCACCCGCGACACCGCCGGGCCACCGACATCGGACAGCCGCCATTCCGGCAGCTGGGTGGCCGATGCGCTGGAAATGATGCCGTTGTAGACGCGCTGCGCCAGCGGCATCTCGGAGAGCACGCCCTGCACCTGGTCGACCAGCGGCCCGTTTAGCTCGATCTTCTGCATCGGCTGGCCGAGCAGCGCCGTCAGGTGGTCGTTGAGATCGGCGCGAAGCTGTTCGCGCCCCGGCCCGGAATACGAGACCGTCCAGTCGATGTTCATCCATTCGCGGACCAGATCGGCGTTCATCGGCCCTTCGAGGCCAAGCATCAGGTAGACCTTCAGCGCCTCGTAGAGCACGTCGGGATTGTTCATGTTGGCGCTGATCTGGTCTTCGAGCCGGAGCAGGAGCCGCGGCAGGAACCGCTGGTTCAGCGCCGCGCGGTAGGTCTGCGCCGCGGCGGTGCCGACGACCTCGCCCTGGTAGAGGCCGTATCTCAGGCTTCCCTCCGGCTCGGGATCGGAAAGCGCGGGGTTGGCCGGCATGTCGCGCAGGATGTTCAGCGCGTCGACGACCGGCGGCAGGTCGGTGTCGCCGATCGGGCTTGGCGGCAGGGTCGCCGCGGCGGCCTGATAGGCATCGATCTTGTCCTGCGCCTCCGCGATCAGCGCGCTGTTGCCGAGGAAGCTGCGCACCAGCAGCGTTCCGATTGTTGCGGCAATGACGACGGTTGCGGCAATCGCCGCCCATTTGGTGATCTTGTAGCGACGCTCGACCTTGTCATCGGCCGAGACCAGCCCGGCTTCGGGGAAGATCACCTGCTCGAAGAGTCGTGTCAGGAAGAACGACCGGCCCGAGCCCTTGCCGCTGCCGATCGCCTGCCGGCCGATGCCGAAGGTCCGCGCCATCGACAGCATCAGCCGGTCGATCGGCGTGCCTTCCTGGGTGCCGGAGGTGAAATAGACCCCGCGCAGGAGGTGGCGCTGCTCGTAGCGGTTGTCCTGGAAGGTCTCGTTGAGGAAATCGCGCGCGACCCGGCGCATCGAGGCGACCTGCGCCGGGAAGCCCGCGACAAGCGAGCGCCGCTGGCGGTCGGTTTCCGTCTGCATCCGTTCCAGCGACTGGGCGTTCAGCCGCTCCAGCAGGCCGGCGAACTCCTCGTCGAACCGCGCCACCGGCGCGACCTCGGCCTTGGCGCTGTCGAGCGGCAAGGTGAATCCCCAGACCTGTTCGCGATCCTCCTTGCCGAGATGGTCGAAGAACTCGGTGAAGCCGGCAATCAGGTCGGCCTTGGTGAAGAGCACATAGACCGGAAAGCGGACGCCGAGCTTCTCGCGCAGTTCGTTGAGCCGGCGCCGCACCGCCTTGGCGTGCTCGGCGCGGGTCTGCTCGTCCTGCAGCAGGAGGTCCGAGAGGCTGATCGCGACCATCGCCCCGTTGATCGGCTGGCGCTTTCTGTACTTCTTCAGAAGGCTGAGGAAGCCGAGCCAGGCGGCGTTGTCGATCTGGGCGTCGCTTTCCTGGGTCGTGTAGCGCCCGGCGGTATCGATCAGGACGGCGTTGTTGGTGAACCACCAGTCGCAGTTGCGCGTGCCCCCGACGCCGCCGATCGCGGTCTTGCCCATCTCGCCGGCAAGCGGGAACTGCAGGCCCGAATTGACGATCGCCGTCGTCTTCCCGGCGCCCGGCGGGCCGATCATCACATACCAGGGCAGCTCGTTGAGGTGACGCCGGCCGCCCTTGGACTTGCGCAGCGACGACATCGCCGCCTTGAGCTTGCCGCGGAGCTCGGCGATCTCCGAGGTCGCAACGTCCTCGCTCGTGTCGACCGTCTCGGCGATCTCCTCGGTCATCTTCTTCTCGCGCCGGCGTCGGACGAGGAAGATCGTCAGCATGATCAGGCCGAAGACGACGAAGATCGCGGCGCTGGCCACGAGGCGGCTGGTCAGGCTGTCGAGCGGCCGCCACTCGGACGTCCCGAGGAAGGGGCCGAAATAGAGCACCAGCCCCGAGAGAACGAGCGCGGCGAAGAACAGTGCCGAGTAGATCGACAGGAAGACGAGGTAGAGAATCTTGCGAACCATCAGCCCTGCTCCTGCACGAGGAGGATCTCGATCCGGCGGTTGGCCGCCCGGCCCTCCGCGGTGGCATTGTCGGCGATTGGTTCCGCGTCGGCGCGGCCTTCGGCGCTGAGGCGCGAGGGATCCGTGAGTGTCTTGGCCATGGATTGCATCACCGATTTTGCCCGCGCGAGCGACAGGTGCATGTTTGACGGGAACCGCGAGGAGCGGATCGGCACATTGTCGGAATGGCCGGCGATGATGATCGGTCCCGGCTCGTCGTTCAGCGCGTTCGCCACCCGCTCCACCGGGGCCACGAAGTCCGGCTGCAGCGCGTCGGAGCCCGAGCCGAACATGCCCGAACCGCTGAGGCGGATCGTCAGCACGTTGCCCTTCTGGAACACCTTGACGATCCCCTCGTCGATTTCAGGCTGAAGGAACTTGCTGATCTTCACCAGCTTTTCCTCGACCGGCGGCGCGGGCGGTGCCGGTGGCGGCGGCGGCGCGCGCCGTTCCAGCGCCGCCGGTAGACCGGCGTCGATCACCGAGAACTGCCCGGTCAGGTTCTCCGACCGGTTGGCCAGCGCGAAGGACAGGCCGATGTATTGCGCGGTCAGGATCACCCCGGTCACGCCGAGCGCGATCCAGACCAGTCGCCAGGCCGACAGCGCCCGGAACGGCCGGTCGAGCCCCTTCCAGTTCGGCGCGAGGTCGCGCTCGACCGGTCCGCGCTGCGCCCGGATCAGCCGCGCCAGCGCGCCGCGGATCTGCAGATGCTTGTCCGGCCCGCCCTGCTCCACCCGGAGCCGCCCCTCGAAGCCGAGGGACAGACACATGTAGATGAACTCGAGAAGTTCGAGGTTGTTCGCGGGCTCCTTTTCCAGCCGCGCAAGCAGATCGAAAAACCGGTCGCCGCCCACCGTCTCACGATGGAAGGTGCCGACCATCGACTGCAGCCCCCAGCTCGACTGGCCGCCCCAGGGGGTGTTGAGAACCACGTCGTCGAGAACGGCGCAGAGCGCGTAGCGGGCAATCTTGACGGTCTGCGCCGGAATGCCCGCCTGCAGGGCGCGGTTCTCGAAGGCGCGGACCTCGGCCACCACGCTTTGCCGCAGCTTATCGGGATCGAGATGCTGCGCCCGGTTGCCGATCCGGCTGATCAGCGAGAATAGGGGCGACGCGCAGGCGTTGAGCCGGTTCATCCCGGTCATCACCAGCTCTTCGGCCTCGCCGCCAGAGGGGCGCGCGGCCTGAGCGCCGGCAGAAGGGGTCGGCACGCCGAACGCATCCTGACCCGCCGCAGCGGGCGCGACCGGCGCGGGCTCGGCCGCCGGGGTCGGGCTCGGTGCCGCGGCCGGGCTCCGCCGTCCGCCGGGATTGGGCCGGATCACGGTCTTGTCGGTGTCATCGGGTTCGCTGAAGGGATCGTCAATCATGGCTTCGTGCCTTGCGCTTTAGCTGTTCCGGATCGCCCAGAGCTCCATCTTCAATCCCGGGTACTGCCCCGAGACATGTACCGCGATCCCCCCCGAAGTGGTCATCTTGGCCCAGGAGGGATTGGCGGAGTCGAGTTCGAAATAGACCAGCCCGGCATGGTAGGGGATCTGCCGCGGCGCCACCGGCAGCGGCCGGAGCGTGATGCCGGGCAGGGCCGAGTTCACCAGCTGGCGGATCTCCTCGACCGGGCCGACCTTGGCCTGGCCGGCGAAGTGGCGGCGCACGTCCTCGCTCGGGATATCGGCGCTGACGGCCAGCACGAAGCCGGAGTTGCCGATCAGCTTGCGGTCGGCGATCACGCCGACGCTGATGCCGTACTTGCGCTCCTCCAGCGGGATCGCGATTGCGGTCTGCTCCAGGACCGAGCTCAGGTACTGCCTGAGCACCCGGATCACCGGGGCGAAACAGGCGGTCAGGTTGTCGTGGGTATAGGGCGGGAAATCCGGCACTTCCTTGCTGGCCGCCATGAAGGTCGCAAGCTCCCCCGCCAGCGCGATGCAGGCGCGGAAGGCCGTCTCCGGGTGCAGGTTCTCGATCCGGCCGAAATGGCGGAAGACCGGGATCGCCCGGTTCACAGCCTGCAGAAGCAGGAAATCCGTGACCTCGGCCGCGCCGCGCGCCGGTCCGCTTTCGACCAGCCGCCCGGCCAGCGCCTTCATCCGGTGCGAGAGGAGCCCTTCCAGCTCGTTCAGGAACGAACTCAGCGGCGCCGCGGCGCGGACATCGGTGCAGCTTGGCAGGAAGCCGCGATCGAGAACGATCTCGCGGTCGGGTCGCACCTCGATGATCCGCGCGATCGGAATCGCCAGCTTGTCGGCCATGTCATCGACCGCCAGCGCGAACTGGAGGCGGAGCTTGCCGACTCCGAGAACCACCGGCTTCTTGTGCTGGCTCATCGTGTCGGTGACTTCCTGCTCGGCCGGACGCAACCGGCTCGCCGACTGTTCAGCCCCGGTCAGGTCGACCTCGCTCGCGCCCTGGCGGCGCTGCGGCACGGTCAGGTAGACCACGCAATCCTTGATCGTCGTCGGCACCTCCAGCGCCGGCGGATGGCTGTCCGACTGCGGCACCCGGAAGACGGTGCCGTCATGGGTCAGCCCGGCGCAGCCCTTCAGCGCGAACTTCCCGACCTTCAGCACCTCTTCGTCGATCTCGAGCGCGTTCACGCCCCAGGCATAGGGCGTCAGGCGACGCGCCAGCCCCGCCACCAGCGCCTCCGTGTAGCGGTCGGCCTGCTGGAAATGGTGCGGCTGAAGAAACAGCCCCTCCGTCCAAAGCACCTTGCTGTCCCAGGACATTCATGCCCTCCCGTCTGGTTCTCTCGTCCTGCCCTGCCTCGGGCGGTCATTCTTTCAGCTTGTTCAGCTGATCCTTGTAGGCCCGCGCGAATTCCCGGCTGAAGAGGTCGTGGAAATCGTTCTCCGCCTGGTCCGAGATCTGCGCGTACATCTTCTCGTAGACTTCCCAGTAGCGCGCCTTCTTGCCCTTGAAGAGCGAGCCGAGCTTGCCCGAGGTCTCGATCTGCTCGGCCAGAACCTCGGGATCGAGCTTTGCGAGGATGCCCTTCAACGCGGCCTCCATGCCGGTCACCATCGCGACCTCGTGCGCCTTGATGTCGCGAAGCGCCTCCGCGGTCGCGGCCTCGGCATCTAGGTAGCCCTTGGTGCGCGGCCGGACCAGCGCCTCGATCGCCTGTTCCGGGCTGATCGAGAACTTCAAGGGGTTGTTGCCCGCCGCGCCGATCATCGTCTGGTCGATACGGAACTCGCTCTTGATCGAGGTGCGGGTCATCAGGACCTCGCGTAGGCCGGTGATCATGGCCCGCAGGATCCGGCCCATGCGGGTCATGGTCTCGGCCAGTTCGGCGTCGGGCAGGTCGAACCCTTCAACCTCGAGCGCCGCGACGAAGGCCCGCGCGGCCGACGGGTCGGCGGAAGCGGCCGGAGGGGCCGCCGGAGCAGGGGCGCGGGATGGCGCGGGAACGGTGGTCTCCTCCATCGCCGGGGCCGGTGCCAGAGGCTCTGGCGGCGGAGAAGGAGGAGGCGCGACCGGCTTCGGGGCCGGCGCGGCGGCCGGCGGTTCGGTCCCGCCGCCGGGCAGGTCGAGGTCCCAGTCCTCCGGAATCTGGTTGCCGCTTGCGCCACCCGATCTGAAACTGTCCCGCATCGTGCCGCCATGAAGCAGCGCGCTGTCGCTGCCCGCGTCCGCGCGCGGCGCGGGGCTGCCGGTGATCGGGTCGTCCTCGTCCTCGCCGAGGGGCGGCAGCAATTCGTCGATCGGGTCCGGGATCTTGAGCTGTCCCGGCCCCTTCGGGCCGCCCTCGGCGCCGAGAAGATCGTCGAGGAAATCCCCGCCCGGCGGCGCATCGTCGAGTAGTGCCAGCGGATCGGGCGCCCGTTCGGCCGCCCCGTGCGACACGCGATCCTCCGCCGCGGGCGCCGGGATCAGGTCGTCCATCTCGGGCAGGGTCTGGCCGATCTCGACCACGAGTTCGTAGCCGCCGAGCGTCAGAACGTCACCGTTGTTGAGCGGCGTCGGGGTGCGCCCGAGCGGGATCTTGGAATAGTTGAGGAAGGTGCCGTTGGTCGACAGGTCGACGATCACGACGTTGCCGTTGTGATCCTCGATCACGCAATGGCTCTTGGACAACATCCGGTCGGGGTCGGGCAGAACGAGATCATTCGCCGGTCCGCGCCCGACCGTCAGGCTGCCGCCCCGCATCGCGACGGGACGCCCATCGCCGGGCACCATGCCCGATGACTGGAATTTCAGAGTGACGGTCATTCTTCCGGTCAGCCTCCTACGAGCACGGTAAAGCAGCCGAGCACGATGGCCCCGCCGCAAGCGCAGGTGTCGCCGATCCGCGCCGCGGGCAGGTTGCCGATCAGCACCGTCGCCGAACCCTTGAGGATCGGGTGCGGCGGCGCCGCCGCGGTCATGTCGGTCATGCGCGCCGCCGGCAGGCAACCCACCAGCACGGTCGGCAGGCAGGGCGGCGCGATCGGCAGTGGAACCGGCAGCACCGGCGGCGGCGGGATCGACGGCAGCGAACATGCGTGCATGTCCGTGACGCGCGCCTGTGGCTGTCCCATCTTATCCCTCCTGCGCGTCCGGTTCGAGCTTTTCGACCCGGCCATTGCCGCCGCGCGCGATATCGACCGCACGTTCGACCAGCAGCTGGCCATATTCCTGAAACCTATCAGAGTGTTCGCCCAATGCCACGACGTTCATCGCAAATGCGGAAACTTCCGACGCGCCCGCCGGTGCGGGGTGCTGCGCCAGGGAGCCGGGGCCAAGCGTGCCGTCGGCAAAGAGCGCCGCGGTGGCGCAGTGGACTGTGTCGTCATGGATCAGGGCGTGGTCGATAGCGACGCGGGCCGCCTCGCGGTTGTCCTGGCTGGGCTTGCGAACCCAGGCCTCCGCCGCGAGCAACGAGGGCGTGTTTCCGGCCGGCGCCGCGCCGACGACATCGCGCGCCGCGAGGCAGGCCCACCAGACCCGCTCGCGCGGGGGCAAGAGCACCGACATCAGCCGCAGGAGATCGACGAGCGCCCCCTTCCGGTCGAGCTCCGCCAGGACCACCTCGGGCAGGGCGCTGGCCGGCGCCTCGAGCGGAGTCTGAAGCCGCGTATTGGTTCCGGCGAGAATCTTCGCGGCCGGTTCCTTCGCGACCTTGACCATGTTGTCGAACCGATTGCTCATTCTAGTGCTCCTAGTTGATCTTCGTCAGAGCGCCATTGAGGGTCAGGATGCCGTCCGCCTTGACGGTGGTCAGCGGGCTCGAGACATCGACCTTGGCGTCGCCGGTGATCGTGATCATCGGCCCTTTGATCGTCACTCCGGAAGGATCGATCTTGATCGACGATCCGGCGACCTTAAGCTCGATGCTCTGCGCCGCCTCCACCGTGATCTTGCCGGCGCTGGCCTGGACGTCGATGTTGCCGACCGACACCGTGTTGGACTGGTTGCCCTGGCTGACGGTGTTGGTCTGGTCGCCCTCTTTGATCTCTGTGGTGTCGTCGCCGGTGATGGTCCGGGTGTTCTTGCCTTCGACGGTCTGGGTCTTGTCCTTGTGGATCGTGACGGTCTTGTCGGTCTTGATGTCGACGATCTGGCTGCCGGTCTCGATCGTGAAGGTGTGGTCGCCCTCCTTGATGGTTTCGGTGACGTGGTTCTTCACCGTCATCGTCAGGTCGCCGGCATCGGCCTTTTCCATCCCCACCGTGATCGTGGCGTTGTTCTTGACGATCTGGTCATAGTTTTTCTCGGCCTGGAAGAAGACCCGTTCCTCGTCTTTCTTGTCCTCGAAGGTCAGCTCATTGAACCCGCCGCCGCCTTTCGAGGTGTTTGTCCGGATCCCGGATTGGGTCTTGTTGGCGGGATAGTCGTAGGGCGGCGGCGTCTCGGGGTTGTAGAGCATGCCGGTGCAGATCGGCCGGTCCGGATCGCCCTCCTCGAACTGGATGACGACCTCCTGCCCGATCCTCGGCACGGCGATCATGCCCCAGCCCTTGCCCGACCAGGGGGTGACGACGCGCACCCAGCAGGTGGTGTTTTCGTCGCGCTGACCGTCGCGGTCCCAGTGGAACTGGACCTTGATCCGCGCGTGTTCATCGGTGTAGATCTCCTCCCCCGACGGCCCGGTGACCATCGCGGTGTGCAGGCCCGGGATCTGCGGCCAGGGTGTCGTCAGCGGCGCCCGGTACGGTTCGGTCTTGGGGATCGCCTTGAACTTGCAGGAATAGAGCTCCTTGGCGTCCGAGGGGAAGCCGAACTCGTCCTTCACCAGGTCGGTGCGCTCCGTATCGGCGCCGAAGCTTGCCGTCGTCTGGAGATAGTGCGCCGCCTCGGTGATGAGGTATTCGCCGGCGACGTCCTTGACCTTCAGTTGATCGGCATTCTCGAACGCGAACGTGCCCCCTACCCCCATGGCCCGCACCGTCGCGGCGCCGCGCCAGGTCGAGAACCTGACCGCCTCCGCCTCCATACGAACCCGCGCGCGCGCGGTTCCCAGCGTCGTGTCGCGCCGGTAGCGGCCGGGAAAGTCATAGATTTCCTTGGTCTTGTAGCTATGAGTGCCCTTGGCGATGTTGCGCGCGACGGTCAGGTCGGCCGAGGGCGTCTCGAAGTCGAAATCCCTGAGCGATACCGATCCGGTCTGGATCCGCTGTTCGCTGATGAACTCGTAGACATGATCGCCCCGCCGGGCCGCACTCTGGTCACGGTCCATGAACTCGACATCTGGGGTAACCGGGATCGCGGAATGCGCCCCCGGCCCGTCGCTGAAGACGAGCGTCTCGCCCGCTCCGTCGGAGTCGGCATGGTCGAAGAAATAGTATATGCCCTCCTCCTCCATCAGGCGGCTGATGAAGTCGAAGTCGCTCTCGCGGTACTGAACGCAATATTCCCGCTCGCCGTAGGTCTCGCTGGTGCTGTTCCGGGTGCGGGTGATCCCGTGATCACTGAGGATCGAATCGATGATCGCCGGCGCCGTCATGTTCTGAAAGATCCGCGAATTCCGCCGCCGGGTCAGAAGCCACAGCTTCGGCCGAAGCTCGGCCTCGATCAGAAGCTCGCTTTCGTGGATCGTGACGACGCGCGCCGAAACCACGAGCCCGGTGAAGAGCCGTTCGGTGCCCTCCTGCGATGTCTCGAGGTGCAGCGTCATCAGCTTGCCGAGGAAGGTCTCGATCTTGACGTCGAGCTTGGCCCAGAGAAACTCGAGCTTGACCTCGTAGATCTGGCTCAGCCCCTCGCGGACGACGGCGCGCCGGAAACTGATGTCGTCCGGCGAGAAATCCCCCGTGAGCCGGATCGGTTCGTTATCTCTCGTGGCCATCGTTCCTCCTATCCGGTCGCGGGTGGTGCAGCCGGAGGTATGTTTTCGTCATTTACAGATCGGCAAGCAAGGCCGCGAGTTCGGCGTCGATCTCGTCATCCCCGTCGCCGCTCTCGTCACCACTTTCATCGTCATCGCCGAACCCGGCCAGCAGCGCGTCGAGATCGTCGCCGCCGAGGTCCACCTCCCCGAGGTCCAGCTCCCCAACATCGACCTCTTCGAGTTCCGCCTCGCCCAGATCGGCTTGCCCGAGATCCATCTCGCCAAGGTCGAGATCATCGGCCGGCGCATCGTCTTCGGTTGCCACTTCCGGCGCCACCTTGCCCGGGCGCGTGGGTTTGGGCGGCGACGGCGGCGGGGGCGGCACCTTCGACCAGGGGCCGAGGATCTCAGCCCCCGAGACCGAGTTGAACGAGCCGAGGCGGATCTCGTCCCGCCCCTTGACCGACAGGACCGGCATGTAGCCGCGCTGCACCGTGAAGGCGTGTTTGTCGACGCTCAGGTTGCGCTCGGTGCAGGGCAGCGCCACCTGGTCGCCGTAGCGGTCGGTGACATAGTGATAGGGCATGCCGCCGAGCGACATGATCTTTCCGAGCTGCAGGCCCGGACCATGCTGCTTGAACGAGCGCGCCATGAGGATCGCCACCAGCACCGCCGGATTGGCCCAGAGCATGCCGCCCAGGCCCTCTGACATGGTGAATTCCTCGAAATCGAACTCGTAGATCGGTTCGGATTTCGCGCCGTAGGGACGCCGGAGCAGGAAGCGCGGGCTGGCAAGGCCGAGATGCCCGGCCTCGGGCATCGCGCGCAGCGTGTCCCAGGCCTCGGCCACCAGCTTGTGCCGATCCTCGATCCTGGTGTCGAGATACCCCGGCGTGATCGCCGCTATGAAGGGCGCGTCGACATGCGCCGCCACCCGTGCGATCCTGCCCAGAAGCTCGGCATGGGGCGGGGTTTCCTCGAACGTGTAGAGCCCGATCAGCACCGAGTAGCCGCCGCGGCCGTTTTCCTCGTCGAGCGGTTCCTCGGTCAGGAGCCGCACCAGCCCTGACTGCGCCAGATCATCCGCCGAGGCGAGATCGGCGGCGATCTCCTCGGCCGAGACGTCGTAGAGCACGACGTCGAGCTTGTCGTCGGTCTCGATGCTGCGCGCGATCAGGTCGAGCGTGCGCCATTGCGCCTCGATCGCCTGGAACTCGGGGTGGTGCAGGACCAGGCGCATCGCCGCCGAGATCGACGCGTCCACCGCCGCCTTCATCGCCGCGACATCGGCGCCCGGCACCTTGCGGATATGCGGGCCGACCACCCGCGCGATCATGTCGTCGACCGGCGAGGCCGCCACCGGCGGCCGCGTGGCGCCGATCAGCTTCTGGAAGTCGGTGAGCTTCAGGTCGGCGCGCACCGTGGTCGCCGCCGAAACCTTGCGCGCCGGCGCCGCCTTCTGCCCGTGCGCCTCGGCCCAGGCCTGCAGCTGCTTCTGCGCATTGGCCGCCGTCGCGCCGGCCTGAAGCTGGCGCTTCAGGCCGACCAGTTCGGAGAAGAGCGGCATGGCCTCGTAAAGCTCGTCGGGGTGGAGGGCATCGAGCCCTTTGAGTGCGACCTCGATCCCTGCCCCATCCTTGCCGATCGGCAGGACGAGCGAGGTGGCAAAGCTTTCGATCACGTCCTCAACCGTGTCGGGGTCGAGCGTCACGCCCCGGCGCGCCGCCAGCCCGTCGCCGGTTTCCAGTTCGCCGCGTGCCGCCCGGCCGGTGAAATCGCCGAAAAGAGCGATGCGGAACCGCTGCCGCTTCAACTTCTGCGGCCCGGGACGCTCGGCGCTGATCTGGCCGAAGGCAAATTCGGGATCCCCCGTCATCTCGGCGCCCTCACCTGCGTCGGTACTGGTCTCGCCGAGCAGGTCGTCGAGATTAACCTCCTCCGTCCCGGCCTCGCCCTCCGCGTCCGGCGCCTCCTCCGATCCGGTGGCCTTCTCCTCAAGCGTCAACTCACCGAGCAGATCGTCGAGATCGACCCCCTCCGCCCCGGTCTCGCCCTTCGCGTCCGACGCCTCCTCCGATCCGGTGACCTTCTCCTCAAGCGTCAACTCACCGAGCAGATCGTCGAGATCGACCCCCTCCGCCCCGGCCTCGCCCTTCGCATCCGACTCCTCGTCCGATCCGGTGGCCTCCTCATCGAATGTCAGTTCGCCAAGAAGGTCATCTAGATCGACCTCCGCCGCCTCGTCGCCTTCAGAGGCGTCCTCCGATTCCGACAGTGCCGCCAATATGTCGTCGGCCCCCTCCTCCTCAGGAGCTTCGGGAGCCGATCCGGCGAGCCCGGCAAGAACCTCGTCACTCCCGTCGTTCCCGGGCAGATCCTCGGGTGCTGATGCCGCCAATCCGGCAAGAACATTGCCGGATAGGTCATCATCCCGAGCGTCTTCGGGCGCGGCCGCCGCCAGGGCGCCTAGAATGTCGCTGGACAGGTCTTGCTCTTGACCTTCGGGAGCCGCGGCGGCCAGCCCGGCGAGCACGTCAGCCGAACCGTCATCCCCGGGCACGTCGTTGGGCGCGTCGGAGGCCAGTGCGCCGAGGACGTCGCTTGACCGGTCTTCCGCCTCTTCCACTTCTGCTTCGGGCAGGCTCGCGAGCGCATCGGCGGCCGACGTGTCCTTCTCATCCTCCGGGGCCGCGGCGGCAAGCCCGGCGAGCACGTCATCGGATCCATCATCCCCGGGCACGTCGTCGGGCGCGTCGGAGGCCAATGCGCCGAGGATGTCGCTTGACCGGTCTTCCGCCTCGTCCACTTCTGCTTCGGGCAGGCTCGCGAGCGCATCGGCGACCGACGTGTCCTTCTCATCCTCCGGGGCCGCGGCGGCGAGCCCGGCCAGCACGTCATCGGATCCATCATCCCCGGGCACGTCGTCGGGCGCGTCGGAGGCCAGCGCGCCGAGGATGTCATCCGACCGGTCTTCCGCCTCTTCCACTTCCGCCTCGGGCAGGCTCGCGAGCGCATCGGCGACCGACGTGTCGGGCTCCGGCGTGTCAGGCTGGTTGTCACGCAGGGACTGCAACGCGTCTTCTGTCTCACCCTGGTCGGAGGCGGCGCCCAGCGCGGCGATCGCGGCCAGGGCGCCGCGGTCGTTCAGGATCCGCTCGATCAGCGCCTCCGCCCCGGACTTGCCGTCCATATAGGCCATCAGGTTCGCAAGCTCGGTCCGCGCCTCGAGCAGGAGGCGAAGGGGTTCGATCTTGCGGGCGATCTCGGCGGGCGCGAAGTCCTCCATCTTCTCGAAGGTCAGGTCGACCTCGAGATTGCCGTCCCCCGTCAGCGTGTTCGGCACCGTGAAGGCCGCGCGCGGGGCCATGGCCTTCATCCGGTCGTCGAACGTGTCGACGTCGATCTCGAGGAACTTGCGGTCGTCAACGGACGGCTGCGGCCCCGAGGACTTGCCGGTCAGGTCGCTCATCACGCCAACGACGAAAGGCAGCTGGACCTTCTTCTGCGCCCCGTAAAGCTCCACATCGTATTCGATCTGGACCCGCGGGGCGCGATTGCGCGCGATGAACTTCTGGCTATTGCCTGCCATCCTCTCCTCCCCGCAAACCTGAAAGTTCCGCCCGGAGCGCGCGGATCTCCTCGTGCAGCGCCTTCACATGGTCCGCGACGATCTCGGTCTCGTCGCGCACGAGATCGCGCAGCTGGTCGAACTGGGCCTCCTCATCGGCCTCCACCGCCGACTGCATGGTGTTGACGAGAAGGCCGATGAAGAGATTAAGCACCGAGAACGCGGTGATGACGATGAAGGGCACGAAGAACACCCAGGCCGTCGGGTAGACCTCCATAACCGGGCGGACGATGCCCATCGACCAGCTTTCCAGTGTCATGACCTGGAAGAGCGTGTAGGCCGAGCGGCCGAGCGTGCCGAACCAATCGTCGAAAACCGGGCCATACATCAGCGTCGCCATCACCGAGAAGACGTAGAAGACGATCGAGATCATGATGATCACCGCCCCCATGCCCGGCAGCGCGTCCAAGAGCGCCTGAACCACCGCCCGCATCTGCGGGATCACCGACAGAAGCCGCATCGCCCGGATGACACGGAGCCCCCTCAGCGCCGAGAGCCCGTCGCGGTTCGGCAGGAGGCCAAGGCCTACGACCAAGAGGTCGAAGATGTTCCAGGCATTTGCAAAGAACCGCAGCCGGTAGGCATAGAGTTTAAGGAGGAGTTCGATCACGAAGATTGTCAGCGCGACATTGTCAACGAGGCCGATGAGCCCGCCGGAATACTCCATCGCCTTGTCCGAGGTGGACAACCCCAGCGTGATCGCATTGAAGATGATTACGGCCATGATGCCATTCGTCACCAGATCTCTCTCGACGAATGCGCGGACGCGGTCCCGCGAGGTTTCAGCAGTGCTGGCCGGACTGTCCAATGGTCTGCTCCTCGAATGTGGCCCGGCCCGCGTAGGGCCGAGCGGTTTTCATGCGGCGCCGGGTCAGGCCACCGCGTCGCTGATGTTGTCAACGAGCCCCTTGACCGTCTTGATCGCGCCGATCAGCGTCGACGCCTCCGAGGCGATGCTCTTCTTGTCCAGCGCCTTGATCTTGTCGATCGTGGTCTGGTCGTCGACCTTCATGCCGTTGCCCTCCATCAACGCCTGCATCTCGTCGAGGAAGTCCTCGCGCTCCTTCAGCTTGGCGGCGAGCTCGCTCGCCGCGCGTTTCAGCGACATGCATTCGGCACCGAGCTTCACCCCCTCCTTCAGGGTCTTCGACGCCCGTGCCTTCTTCATCAGGTTGTCAGCCGCGCCGCCGAGGTCGTCGGTCTTCTGGCGTGTCTTGGTGGTGTGCTCGCGGTAGGCCTTGCGCGCCTTCTCCGCGTCGTTGACCTTGGCGGAGATGCCCTTGACGGTGGCGTCGAGAAGGCTCTGGGCGATGCTCTTCGCATCCTTGCCTTTGGTCACCTCCGATCCCATGGCGAGCGCCTTGGCCGTCAGCTTCTTGATGGCCTCGATCGGCTGCTTCACCGAGATCCCCTTGGTGTCGGTGATCCCCTGCCGCTCCGCCGCCTGCATCAGCACCGTGCCGCGGAGCGTGATATAGGCCTGGATACCGGCATAGAGATCCTTGCGGAGCGTGGCCTCGTTCTTGAGTTGCTGGTTGATCTCCACTCCGAGCTTCACGACCTGAACCATGATGGTCTTGTAGGCCGTGACATCGGCGCCCGAGGTCGCCACCAGCTTGGCCACCGAGGCACCGATCTTGATCACGCCGAGCGAGACCTTGAGCGTGGTCTTGACCCGCGCCTCTTTCAGCAGCTTGTCGCCCTGGGCTTCCTTCTTGAGCCGCGCCTCGATCGCCTTCTGCGCGGCCCCTTCCGCCGAATCCAGCGCATTCTTGATCGAGGCGTTGGTCGCCTGGATCATCTTCTCGGCTTCCTTCTGGGCCGAGACGCCGGGTGTCTGCATCAGCGTGGCGATCTTGGCGTCGAGCTTTACCGCCTCTTCCTTGATCACCTTCTCGTAGCGCTCGAGCTCGGCCATGCCGGCCTCTTCGAGGCGCTTCAGCGCGGTGCTCGGGGCCGGGTCGGGCGTCCTCAGCGTGCCCTTGGTCGTGACCTCGACCTCCACGTCGACCCGGTATTTCGGGATCTCGATGTATTGCAGATTGGGTTTCGAGCGAATGAGATCGACGACGTAGAATTTATGCTTTGTTGTTGTTGTCTTGGCCATCCTTATCCCTCCTTGTCATGTCTTTCGCGCAAAGCGGCGCTCGGTCCCGGGCGCCGCCGATCAATCAAATCCGTAGGTGAACGCACCGTCGGTGACGCCGATTTCGACCTTCGTCACCTCCTTGCCCATCATCATCCGGCGCAGGAACTCGTTCGAGATGTCGGGCAGCATCGTGTTGGTGACGATGGCGTCGATCATCCGGCCGCCGCTTTCCAGTTCCTGGCAGCGGTTGACGATTTCCTCGACCACGGCATCGGAGTATTCGAACGGCACGCCGTGAGCTTCCTGCACCCGCTTCTTGATACGACCAAGTTGCAGCTTGGTGATCTCGGACAGCATGTGCGGTGTGAGCGGATAGTAGGGGATCGTCACCAACCGGCCGAGAAGCGCCGGCGGGAAGATCTTCAGCAACGGATCCCTGAGCGCCTTGGCCAGCCCATCGGGGTCCGGCAAGAGCTCCGGATCGGCGCACATGTCGGCGATAAGCTCGGTCCCGGCATTCGAGGTCAGGAGGATCAGCGTGTTCTTGAAATCGATGACGCGGCCCTCGCCATCCTCCATCACGCCCTTGTCGAAGACCTGGAAGAAGATCTCGTGGACATCGGGGTGAGCCTTCTCGACCTCGTCGAGAAGCACCACCGAATAGGGCTTGCGCCGCACCGCCTCGGTCAGGACACCGCCTTCGCCGTAGCCGACATAGCCCGGAGGCGCGCCCTTCAGGCTCGAGACCGTGTGCGCCTCCTGGTATTCCGACATGTTGATGGTGATGACGTTCTGCTCGCCGCCATAAAGCACCTCGGCAAGCGCGAGTGCGGTCTCGGTCTTGCCGACGCCGGACGTGCCGGCGAGGAGGAAGACACCGATCGGCTTGTTGGGGTTGTCGAGCCCGGCGCGGCTGGTCTGGATCCGCTTGGCGATCATCTTCATCGCGTGGTCCTGGCCGATCACCCGCTTGGCGAGCCGCTCCTCGAGGTTGAGGATCGTTTCGAGCTCGTCCTTCACCATCCGGCCGACCGGGATGCCGGTCCAGTCGCCGACCACCGAGGCCACCGCCTGGTGGTCGACGATCGGCAGGATCAGCGGACTGTCGCCCTGGATCGTCTCCAGCTCGCGGTTCTTCGCCTTCAACTCGTCGAAGAGCTTGGCACGGGCCTTGTCGTCCAGCGGGCTTTCGACACCCTCGCCCTCGGCGATCGGCGCATCGACGGGCGCGCCGCCTTCGCGGAGCTTGGCGCGCAGTTCGAGAATGCTCTCGACGACAGCCTTCTCCCGCTCCCACCGCTCGGTGAGGCCGGCAAGCCGCGCCTCCTCGGCCACCTTGGCCGCGGTGACCGCATCGCGGCGGGCGCCAACGTCGTAGCCCGCCGTCTCGTCGCGTTCGATGATCTCGAGCTCGGTCGTCAGCGCCTCGATCCGGCGTCGGCTGTCATCGACCTCGGCCGGTACCGCGTGCTGCGAGACAGCGACGCGGGCACAGGCGGTGTCAAGGAGGCTGACCGACTTGTCGGGCAACTGCCGCGCCGGGATGTAGCGCGCCGACAGCGTCACCGCCGCCTCGATCCCCTCGTCAAGAACCTGAACCCGGTGATGCTTTTCCAGCATCGAGGCGATGCCGCGCATCATCAGGATCGCCTTCGGAATGTCAGGCTCCTCGACATGCACGACCTGGAAGCGGCGGGTCAGGGCCGGGTCCTTCTCGATGTACTTCTTGTACTCGGCCCAGGTCGTCGCGCCGATGGTCCTGAGCGTGCCGCGCGCGAGGGCGGGTTTCAGAAGGTTCGCCGCGTCGCCGGTGCCGGCAGCGCCGCCCGCGCCGACGAGGGTGTGGGTCTCATCGACGAACATGACGATCGGCGTCGGGCTCGACTGCACCTCGTCGATGACCTGCCGCAGGCGGTTCTCGAACTCGCCCTTCATGCTGGCGCCGGCCTGCAACAGGCCGACATCGAGCACCAGCAGCCTGACGTCCTTTAGGGCGGGCGGCACGTCGCCCCGGGCGATGCGGAGCGCGAAACCCTCGACCACGGCGGTCTTGCCCACCCCGGCCTCGCCGGTGAGGATCGGGTTGTTCTGGCGCCGCCGCATCAGGACGTCGACGATTTGCCGGATCTCCTCGTCGCGGCCGACGATCGGGTCGATCTCGCCCTTGCGGGCCTGCTCGGTCAGGTCGGTGCAGAACTGCGCCAGCGCCTCGCCCCGGCCCATCTGCGCCGGCGCCATCGCGCCGGAAGCCTCGCCCGGCTGGGCGCCGCCGCCGGTCTGGCTGCCGTCCTGCGGGCGCAGCCCCTCTTCGGGCGATCCGTCGGTGGCCTTTGCGAAGTCGTCGGCAAGGTCATCGGCACGGATCTTCGCAAGCTCCGGCGACATCGTCTGCAGGATGTTGCGCAGCGCGGGCGTCTTGAGCATGCCGAGAAGCAGGTACCCGGTGCGCACCTGGTTCGCGGAATAAAGCAGGGAGCCCCAGACCCAGCCGCGCTCCATCGCATCCATCAGGTGATCTGAGAGATCCGAGATTGTGCTCGCCCCGCGCGGCAGGCTGTCAAGCGAGCGCGTGAGTTCTGTCGCGATGCGGCCGGGGTCCAGCTTGTAGTGCTGGATGATCCGGTGCAGGTCGCTGTCCTGCCCGTTGAGGATTTGGTGCAGCCAGTGCGAAAGCTCGACATAGGGATTGCCGCGCATCTTGCAGAACACGGTGGCGCTTTCGACCGCCTGGTATCCCAGCCGGTTCAGTTTTCCGAACAGGGCCACACGACTGATTTCCGTCATTTCACTTTTCTCCCCTTGGCTCCGCCCTGCCCCGCGTCACGCAGCGCCGGGATAGACGTAAAGATCGGCCGCATCCGGCCGGGTCTGGTCGGTGTCGGCCCGCATCCGGACCCAGCTCGTATGGCCCAACCGGGTACTGCCGCCGAGACTGGCGCGCGGAACGTCCTCGCCACGCAGAACGAGGTTGACGTCCCATTCGAGCGCGTCGCCCACATAGGTCCGCACGATCGCCTGAAGGCGCTTCATCGAACTTCCGTGTGGCAGCAGGCGTTCGTAGTCGGCCAGCGGCATCGGACCGAGCAGCAGGCGAAACTTCGACGACCGCGACCAGACGCGCGAACCGATGCTGGTCGACCGGCCGAGCCGCGCCGGCCCGCCCAGCTGCCAGGTATCGTCCGGCTCGAGGTCGAGCCAACTGCCGACGAACTCCTGGATCGCCGCCGGCACCCCGAGATAACTCGTGATGATCGCGACAAGCCCCTCCGGTGTCTTCGGACCCGACGCGAGATGGGCCACGAAATATCGGCGCACGTCGTCGGGCAGTTCGTCGCGGCCCTCAAGCGCGGCGCCGCGGTAGCCCGCCAGCGCAGAGACCTTGCGTGCCACCGGATCGTCGCCCCGGTCATGGCTCGGCGCCGGCTGCCCCGAGGCCCAGGCCCGGTAGAACAGGCTCATGAACCGGTGCGTCAGCATGTTGGCGAAGGCCACGAACGTGCCGTCGCGATGGTTGCGCAGCCGGTCGCGGGCAAATTCGGTCAGGTGCAGCGGCAATGGCCCCTGCGGCCCGAAGAAGCCGAAGAACCGGTTCGTCAGCCGTCCCGGCTTGCCGGGCTGCGGCGCCTCGAACCGGGCGATCGACGAGGTCGGAAAGGCCAGCTCCGCCTCCTGCCCGAGCCGCACCGGATCCTCGCGCGGCCGCAGGGATTCCCCCAGGCGCGGCGCGTCGGGAAAGGCCGCCTCGACAATCCGAAGCGCCTGGAAGAGGTGGTGCTCTTCCGGCCGGGCCTTGAGGTTCTCGAACAGGCTCAGATCAGTCGACCGAGCCCTCTCTCCGGTCGCCATCGAGCGATTTCTCCCCGTCTGTCGGTGGTCAATACGGTTTCGGTGAAACTGTTGATCGACGCATATTTCCGGAAGAACCGTTCCAGAACCGCGCCGAGAAGGTAAACGCTCGTCCCCTCGAAGAAACTCTCGTCGAAGGAGACGGTGATCTCGATCCCGCGCACCGCGGTCGACAGGACCTCGTCGCTCATCCGCCGCACGATCGGGCGGCTTGCGACGCCGATGATCCCCTCGAGTTGCTTTTCCGTCACCCGGTTGCCGAGCGGCGCGTAGATCCCCACCAGTTCCCGCAGCGCCTCGGCGGCATTGCCGTCGGTGGAATCGGCGATCGACAGGTAGTTGAGGCTCAGGTGGCTGATCAGCCGCCAGGCCCGGTCGCCCTGTGCCAGTGTCGGGTTGGGGCGCGTCGGCGAGACCGGCGTGCGGATAGTCTTGACCGGTCCGCCCTCCGGAAGCTGAAAGACCCCGTCGTCGCCGATCGACAGCAGAAGCGGCAGGTCGCGGTTGGTGCACAGTGCCGTGACCGCCAGCTGCTCCAGCGTCGAAGGATAGGGCGCCTGGCTGCGATCAACGAGGGTGAGATAGGTTTCGGAACCGAGATAGGAGGTGCGGGCGCCGCGCAGCCGCTCCTTCTCGCTGCGTTCCCGCAGCCGGCGGCGCACGGTGTAATAGGCGCTCCAGGTTTCGCCGGCGGCGGTCAGGTCGGTAGCGGAATAGAACGGCCGGAAGGTCACGTCATCCTCGCCGCTGCCACGGATGCCGACGACGCTCTCTAGCGCGTAGATCTCGAAATCGAGGCCCGCCGTCCGGTCAGGAATGACATGCAGCTCGGTATCTCGGGCATCGATATGCACCCGGTCGCACCGTTTGGAGAAGAGATTGACACAAGGGACGGCGTTCAGCTGGAACGCCTCCGGCTTGATCCCGGCTTCGACCGACTTCCGGCCTTCCTTCAGAAGGATATAGATGTCGACATCCTGGCCCTTGGCCTTCTTCAGGGCCGGTTGCAGACCCCTAAGCTCGACGAACAGGAACCGCTCCGGCATCGCGAAGTATTCCTGAAGGATGCGGTAGCCGTCAAAGGACCGCCGCGGCGTCGGCAACAGCGCCTCTTCGCGCTCGAAGCCGCGCGGGACGATCGCGCCGTCGGGTAGGACAGTGGTCCAGTCGTCGCGCCGATCGGTCGACCGTCCGGTGATCCCGGTGGTCTGGGTGCAGAGCAGCTCGTGCAACTGCCAGGCGTTGCCGGCCTGCGCATCGACGTAGAGCGTCAGCCGGTCGGTCGTGAGCGCGGCGATCTTTTCGCCGTCGGTCCGCTTCAGCCTGAGCCGGATCCCGGCCCGCGCCTCGACATCACGAGCCAGTCCGGCGGCGACCAGTTCGCCGCGGCCGTCGATATATTCCGCCTCGGTGATCTGCAGCGGCCACATCGTCAGGTCGGCGCCGGTGCGGAACTCGCATGCGGTCTGCGCGCCCTCGGTCAGCCGGCTGCGCAGCTTGCTGCCACGCTTGAGCAGGTAGCCATCCTTCAGGCTGGCACTGCTGAGATCGGGCTCAAACGCGGCAATCATCATCGACGGCGTCGGGCAGAGGTAATGCGGGTAGACGATCTCTAGAAGATTGCTGGCGAACGCCGGAAACTGCAGGTCGAGCTCCAGCTGCACCCGCGCGGAGAGGAAGGCCGCGCCTTCGAGAATCCGCTCGACATAGGGATCGAGCACCTCGACCCCCTCCATTCCGAGCCGTGCGGCGATCTTCGGATAGGCCGCGGCAAACTCCGCGCCCATGTCCCGCAGGTAGGTCAGCTCGGTCTCGTAATGGCGCAGCAGCCTCGTATCCATCAGCGCGCTCGCTCCATCTCGACCTCGCCGGTGGTCACGTCGACCTTGCTGCGCAGGTAGAGCTCCAATGGCATCGGCTGGGCCCACATGTCGGCGCGGATATCGAAGGCGATATGCATCTCGCCGGCGTTCTTCTCGGTGCGCAGTTCGACAATTGCCGATCCGGCGATGATCCGTGGCTCGAACGCCTCGATTGCGCGCGCGATCGAGCGGCGGATGCGCTCGGCCTTCTCCGCGGTCGAGTAGTCGCCCGACGTCGGACGAAGCCCGTAGTTGAGAACCGAACGGCGGACACGCGGCATCGTGTCGATATCGAGGACGTCTTCCATGTTGTTCGTGTTCAGGAGCCAGGCGAGGTCGCGCTGGATGATCTCGCGCAGGCGCACGACATCGATCACCCGCGAGTCACGGGTTTCCTTGAGGGATCCGGGCTCGTCATCGGTCAGCCGGTCGAGCAGGGAGGGCTGGAGACGTTCGGCAACGGTCTTGTCAGCCATCGCCGGTCGCAGGCTCCGGCTCGGAGGCCGGCGCCCCTCCCACTGTCAGGCTGCGCAGATCCATGATCGCGGTGTCCGACTGATCGGTCGCGAGGAGCCGCTGGCCGACGCCCAGGAACGTCTCCGCGCCGATGTCGGCCCAGTTCGTGGCCCGGGCAAGCCTGGCCGTATCGTCGCCCTGCGCCGTCGTGCCGGCATAGCGCGTCGGAATCAGCGCCGCGACCTCGCCGCCGTTGCGCAGGGTCAGCGTGACGGCCGTCCAGACGACGTCGCGCAGATCGCTCGGCGCCTCGGCCTCGATCTTCTGGATCTGTTCGAAGGGCAGCCAGAAATAGCGCCCGTTGACGATCACCTCCAGTACCGGGCCGAGCCGCATGTCGGCGTCGGCGACCCAGGCGAAGGGGGCATCGTTCAGGGTCCCGGTGACCGCCGCGGCGCCGTCGAAGGCGCGCGCGCGCAGATCCGCCGCCTCGGCCGTCTTGCCCTGCCCGAGCAGCTTCTGCGCCTCGATCAGGAGCGCGAGCCATTCCTGCGGCTCGCCGAAGACGAGCGGCGACTTCTCGCCCGCAAAGACCTTCTCGCGGTAGACCTCGCAGATGATCGCCTCGCGATAGGTCTTCGCCATCATCGTCGCATCGGGATCGAGCTCGGCGCTGACCTTGAGCTGCTGGATCGCCCGGTTCCAGTCGCCGCGCACGCACAAGAGCTGAAACAGGAAGATCCGCAACTTGGCATCCTGCGGCTTCGCGCGGATCTTGTCCTGAAGCGCCGCGAGGGTCGCATCCAGGTTGCCCGCCTTGAGGTGTTCCTCGGGGGTCATGCGTCGTCCTAACCGATTGCGAAATGGGACTTGGGCTGCGCGGCGCTCGCCTCCTCGGCACCGTCCCGCACAGCCCGCCGTTGTTGCCGGTTAGCTAACGTCGCCCGTCTCGAGGTTCCACTTGAACACCTCGGGCGAACCGAGCTTGCCGGTGGCGAAATCGGCCGGCTTGTAGCTGTATTCGATGCCGCGATAGGCAAGAGACCAGTCTTCGGCCGGAATCGTGTCCTCGCCGCCCGAGACGGTGTAGCTGTCAATGATCGCATTGCGCAACTTGATGATGAGATAGGGCTCCATCCCGATCGAGGCATCATCGCCTGAGCGGCACATCTCGATCGTGAGCTCCTTGATCGACTTGCCGCTGGCCACGTAGGTGCAGATCTTGGCCGAGGCCTTGCTGAGTTCGGTGTTGAGCGTAATCTTCTGGAAGTTGGCGTTGGCATAACCGCGCTGGGTCGTGCCGAGGTCGGTCATGTCAAGCGTGCGCTCGACGCCCCAGCCGATCGTCTTGACCGGAATCCAGTCCTTGTGGTTCTTCTCGCGCGCTTCGCCCGGAATCCCATCGATCTTGATGAATACGTTTTCCACGTTTGGTCCCTTTCATTCGCGACGTGTACTTTTTCAGATGTTCAGATGACTGCCGCCAATGGCGGCAGTCACGGTCGTCCGGTGTCAGGCGCCCTTTTCCGAAGGGAGCTTGCTCACGAGCCTCAAGGACACCGACAGGCCCTCGAGTTGGTAATGCGGCCGCAGGAAGAACTTGGAGGTGTAATAGCCGGGGTTGCCCTCGACATCCTCCACGACCACCTCCGCTGCGGCGAGCGGGCGGCGCGCCTTCTCCGACTCGGCCGAGATGTCGGCGTTGAAGTCAACGTAGTTGTTGATCCACTCCTGCAGCCAGCTTTCCATGGCGCTGCGGCTTTTGAACGACCCGACTTTGTCCCGCACCATGCATTTCAGGTAATGCGCGAAGCGGCAGGTTGCGAAGAGATACGGCAGCCGCGCCGCGAGGTTGGCGTTCGACGTCGCGTCCGGATCGTCGTATTCGGCCGGCTTGTGCAGCGACTGCGCGCCGATGAACGCCGCGACGTCGGAATTCTTGCGGTGGATCAGCGGCATCATGCCGTTCTTGGCAAGCTCCGCCTCGCGCCGGTCCGAAATCGCGATCTCGGTCGGGCATTTCTGGTCCACGCCGCCATCGTCTGTCGGGAAGGTGTGGGATGGCAGGTTTTGCACCGCGCCACCCGACTCAACGCCGCGGATCCGGCTGCACCAGCCATATTCCTTGAACGACCGGTTGATGTTCACCGCCATGCCGTAGCAGGCGTTGACCCAGCTGTATTTCGCGCTGTCGGCGCCCTCGGTATCCTCTTCGAAGGCGAAGGCCTCGACCGGGTCGGTCTTCGCGCCATAGGGCATACGGCCGAGGAAGCGCGGCATCGCGAGGCCCACGTACTTCGCGTCCTCGCTTTCGCGCAGGCTGCGCCAGGCGGCATATTCCGGCGTCTGGAAGATCTTCGTCAGGTCGCGCGGGTTGGCGAGTTCGTTCCAGCTGTCCATCTGGAAGAGCGTGGGCGCCGCGCCGGTGATCAGCGGCGCATGGGCGGCCGCGGCGACCTTGGCCATCTCGCCCAGAAGCTCGACATCGGGCGGCGAGTGGTCGAAGTGGTAGTCGGCGACCAGCGTGCCGAACGGCTCGCCGCCGAACTGGCCGAACTCCTCCTCGTAGACCTTCTTGAAGATCGGCGACTGGTCCCAGGCGGTGCCTTTGAACTTGCGCAGCGTCTTGTGCATCTCCTTCTTGGAGATGTTCATGACCCGCACCTTCAGCATCTCGTCCGTCTCGGTGTTGTTGACGAGATAATGGAGCCCGCGCCAGGCGCTTTCGAGCTGCTGGAACTCCTCGTTGTGCAGGATCAGGTTGATCTGCTCGGTCAGTTTCTTGTCGATCTCGGAGATGATCGACTCGATCGAGCGCAGTGCGTCGTCAGAGATCAGCTCTGCATTGGCCAGTGCCTGTTCGGCAAGCGTCTTGACGGCGCTTTGCACGGCGGTCTTTGCCTGGTCCGACTTCGGCCGGAACTCCTTCTGCAGCAGGCTCTCGAATTCGGAGGACCCGAAGACTGTCGCTTCCCGGGCTTCCTTGGCTTGGCTCTGTTCTTCGGCCATCTCTTACTCCTGCTCCGTCTCCTGGGCGCCGGGCTTGGGCTGCGCGGCGAGCGTCTTGAGAAGCGACGGGTCCTGGATGATCCGGGCGATCAGATCCTCGGCGCCAGTCTTGCCATCCATGTAGGTCATAAGGTTCGACAGCTGGGTGCGGGCGTCCAGCAGCGCGCGCAGCGGCTCGACCTTGCGGGCGATCGCCGCCGGGCTGAAGTCGTCCATGCTCTCGAAGGTGATATCGACCGCGAGGTTGCCTTCGCCGGTGAGCGTGTTGGGCACCGTGAACGCGGCGCGCGGCGCCATCGACTTCATGCGGTCGTCGAAATTGTCGACGTCGATTTCCAGGAACTTGCGGTCGGCGACCGACGGCTGCTCGACCTCCGACTTGCCGGCCAGGTCGCTCATCACGCCCATGACGAAGGGCAACTGCACCTTTTTCTCGGCACCGTAAAGTTCCACGTCATATTCGATCTGCACACGCGGAGCCCTGTTCCGCGCTATGAATTTCTGTGAACTGCCGGCCATCTGTCGCTCCTTAGCTTTTTTCGGTCGTTGGGGTCGGATCCTTCAGGCGGATCGCTGACCCTTCAATAGTCGTCGTCGCGGCGCTTGATGCCACCGATGCGGTGCACCTCCTCGAGCCCGTCCTTAGCCATATCGGCAATTATTGTCAGAAAATCGGCATTCACCAGCCGCTTCGCGCGTTCGAGCAGAATCGGAACCGGACTCGAGGGCTCGCTGCGCCCGTAATAGGCGATGATCCGGTCCAGCGCCGCGGTCACATCGGAGGGCGAGGAGATCGCGCCACCGCCCGAACGCCCGGCCGCGGCACGCGGCGCGCCCCCCTCGGCGGCTGCCGATGGCGTCTCGGATTCCTCACCCGCGTTATCCGCGGACTCGCCTTCCGCATCTCCGGATGCCCCGAACCGCTTGTAGACCGCGCCGATTGCCTTGAGCGCGTCGAGCGCCGGATCGAGCTGTGGTCCCTCGCCCGGGGTCTTGTCGGTGAACACCGCGTCGATCGCGCGCAGGTCGGCCAGTGCTGCCGTCGCCGCGGCTGCAGCCTTCGCCAGCACCTCGTCGTCGGTATCCTGGAACGCCGCCGAGACCGCGCCGGAATCGGGCACGGTCTCCATGCCGGCAGGCGGCGACACCTTGCCATCGGCGATCTCGACATCGCGCAGCGACATCCGGCCAAAGACCCGGCTGTCGGTCAGCGCCGCGCGGCGCAACGCGCGCAGCATCCGCGACGTATCGGCCAGCCCCTGCACCGCGTTGATCCGCATCGTCGCGTCGCCGTCGTCCTCGTCGAGTTGCGGATGACAGCTGTCCCAGTACTGTTCCAGATATCCCCGGATCAGCCCCGTGACCTCGACAAAGGCCGCGAGCCCCTTCAGGTGCAGCTGTGCCTCGGCCAGATAGACCGCCGCCCTCAGATCGTGGCTCTGCCGAAGCACCGCCTCGGCCTTCCCGACGAGCTCTTTCCAGTCCGGCTCCTCGGCCTCGCGAACCACGTCGCCAACCTGTGTTTCCTCGCCGTACTGACCGGCGAGTTCCATTTCCGTGAAGGACATGTCGTATTCGACATTCTCACCGCTTGGTGCGGCGTCACTTATCGCCGCCAGAAAGTCGGAGATCGGCATTCCAAGCCCTAAACCCAGTTTGTGCCCGCTTCGGAGCGCGTTCAAATCCGTTCGGAACCAACCGAATGGAGCAAAAGCCCCCCTTCGGTGGTTCAAGAAAGATCACCAATCGCTCAGGGAAGCAAACAAAAACTCTTCGACGTTTTTCGTTCCGGACGGCCGAGCCGGACAACACGAGGAAGCGGTATCGCGATCCGCAGAACACATGCCTGGCTCATCGGCAGTTTGGGCTGCGTCGAGCGAACTGGCGCAGCCCACGGCAGGCACGGCGTTCAGAGACGTTCCAGCACCTCAACCCGTCACAGCTTCGTGACAATCTCCTCCGGCTTGTGCTGCTTCGCGGCTCTGTTGCACAAATCCTGTAGGGGATTCATCTCGTGAAACCAGCGTGATAGCTGGGGTGCATGAGCAGACCGACCCCACCGACCTACAAGATCAGGAACTGGCCAGCCGACAATGAAGCGCTCAAGC
>NZ_JAOVQO010000019.1:0-99867 GCF_025673475.1 Albidovulum salinarum
ACATGCATGGCGGCAACGGCATCCAGGAAGAATTCCAGGTCATGCGCCATGCGATGAACCTCGAGACCGTCAACACCTACGAAGGCACGCACGATGTCCACGCCCTCATCCTCGGGCGCGCGATCACGGGGCTGCAGGCCTTCTTCTGATTTCTTCTTTTCGAAAATATCCCCGCCGGAGGCTCCCGGCCCATCCGCTGGATGCCTCCGGCGGGGATGTTTGGAAAAAGAAGAAGAGCGAAAGAGTTCTGGATCATGGATCGCGCCGATATCGTTCATGACAACTTCCTCAGACGCGTCGCTTCGGGTGATCTGCCCGGTGGTGCCGCGCCGGTCGGGCCGCTATCGGCGGCCGAGGCGGTTTCCGTCTATCGCGCGGGGTGCTTGTCCCGTGCGCTCGACCGGCAGAGCCGCGCCATGCAGAAGGCGGGGCAAGGATTCTACACCATCGGGTCCTCGGGGCATGAGGGGCTGGCGGCGGTTGCCGCCGCGCTTCGCCCGACCGACATGGCCTTCCTGCATTACCGCGACGCCGCCTTCCAGATCGCGCGTGCGGCGCAGGTGCCGGGCCAGTCGATTGCCTGGGACATGCTTCTGAGCTTCGCGGCCTCGTCGGAGGATCCGATCTCGGGCGGACGGCACAAGGTTCTGGGCTCGAAGGCGCTCAAAATCCCGCCGCAGACCTCGACCATCGCCTCGCATCTGCCGAAGGCGGTGGGCGCGGCCTATGCCATCGGTGCGGCCCGACGTCATGCGCCGGAGCACAAGGCGCTTCCAGACGACGCCATCGTCTATTGCTCTTTCGGCGACGCCTCGGCCAACCATTCGACGGCGCAAGGTGCGTTCAACACGGCAGGGTGGACCTCCTATCAGTCGATCCCGCTGCCCCTGCTCTTCGTCTGCGAGGACAACGGCATCGGCATTTCGACCAAGACCCCGAAGGGCTGGATCGCGGCGACATTTTCGAACCGGCCGGGGCTGAAGTACTTCCACTGCAACGGGCTCGACATCTACGAGACCTTCCGCGTTGCCCAGGAAGCCGCGCATTACGTGCGCACGCGGAAGAAACCCGCGTTCCTCCATGTCGGCACGATCCGGCTTTACGGTCATGCCGGGGCGGATGTGCCCACCACCTACCTTTCCCGTGACGAGGTCGAGGCCGAGGAGGCGAATGACCCGCTCCTTCATTCCGTGCGGCTGCTGGGCGAGGCCGGGGCGCTCAAGCCCGCCGAGGCGCTCGCGATCTACGAGGAGACCAACGCCCGGGTGGCGCGGATCGCCGGCGAGGCCGTGAAGCGGCCGCGGCTGAAGACCGCCGAAGACGTCATGGCGAGCATCATCCCGCCGAAACGGCCTTGCAAGCCGACGAACGGCCCCTCGGCCGAGGCGCGGGCGGCGGCTTTCGGATCCGACATGAAGGCGATGGACGAACCACAGATCATGTCGCGGCTCATCAACTGGGCGCTCACCGACCTGATGCTGGAGCATCCCGAGATCGTCATGATGGGCGAGGATGTCGGCCGCAAGGGTGGCGTCTACGGTGTCACCCAGAAACTCACCCAGCGGTTCGGGCCGGACCGGATGATCGACACGCTTCTCGACGAGCAGTCGATCCTCGGGCTTGCGATCGGCATGGCGCAGAACGGCTTCGTGCCGATGCCCGAAATCCAGTTCCTCGCCTATCTCCACAATGCCGAGGACCAGATCAGGGGCGAGGCGGCGACCTTGCCGTTCTTCTCGAACGGGCAATACACCAACCCGATGGTGCTCAGGATCGCGGGCCTGGGCTATCAGAAGGGCTTCGGCGGCCATTTCCACAACGACAACTCGGTGGCGGTCCTTCGCGACATTCCGGGCGTGATCCTCGCTTGCCCGTCGAACGGGGCCGACGCGGCGAAGATGATGCGCGAATGCGTGCGGCTCGCGCGGGAGGAGCAGCGCGTCGTCGTGTTCCTCGAACCCATCGCGCTTTACCCGATGCGCGATCTTCACGGCGAGAGGGACGGCGGCTGGATGCGTGTCTATCCCGCCCGAAACGAGCTGATTCCGTTTGGCGAGGTGGGCGTCCACGGTGACGGCCAGGATCTCGCCATCGTCACCTTCGGCAATGGCACCTACCTCTCGCGGCAGGCGGAAAGGCGGCTGGCCGAGGCGGGCGTCAAGACGCGCGTCATCGACATGCGCTGGCTCTCGCCGCTGCCCGCCGACACATTGGTGGACGCCGCGAAGGGCGCGAATCGCGTCCTCATCGTCGACGAAACCCGCCACTCGGGCGGCGTTGCCGAGGCGCTGATGGCGCTCTTCGCGGAGCGCGGCGACGTGCCGGTGGCGCGGCTCACCGCGGAGGACAGCTTCATCGCGACCGGCCCCGCCTATGCCGCGACGATGCCGTCGGCCGACAGCATCTTTGACGCCGCGATGGCGTTGATCGGGGGTGCGAAATGAAGACCGCCGTCGTCATCTGCCCCGGTCGGGGCACCTATACCAAGACCGAGCTCGGCTATCTCAAGCGGCATTTCGGGGACCGCGCGCTGCTCGGCGCCTTTGACGCGACGCGCGCCGCGCTCGGGCAGGAGACGCTGTCGGCGCTCGACGGGGCCGCCTCCTATTCGGTGGCGAAGCACACCCGTGGCGACAATGCGAGCGCCCTGATCTACGCCGCGACGCTCGGTGACTTTCGCGCCATCGACGGCGACGAGGTCGAGGTCGTCGCGGTCACCGGCAACTCGATGGGCTGGTATTCGGCGCTCGCCTGCGGCGGGGCGCTGACGGCCGAGGCGGGGTTCGAGGTCGTCAACACGATGGGCACGCTGATGCAGGAGGCGCTGATCGGCGGCCAGCTCATCTACCCATTCGTGGGCGAGGACTGGCGGCCCGATCCGGCGCGGAAGGCCGAGCTGATGGCGCTGATCGCGGAGATTGCCGCCCGCGCGGACCATGTGCTGACGCTCTCGATCGACCTCGGTGGCATGCTGGTCATCGCCGGGAACGAGGCGGAGCTCGCGGCCTTTGAGGCCGCGGTTCCGCCGGTACAGGGTCGATTCCCGATGCGGCTCGCAAACCACGCGGCGTTCCATTCGAGCCTTCAGGCGCCGGTCGCCGAGCGTGGCCGCTCGCGGTTGTCGCCCGCGCTCTTCAGCCAGCCGAAGCTGCCGATGATCGACGGGCGCGGTGCGATCTGGTGGCCTGGTGCCACCGACACCCACGCGCTTTGGGACTATACGCTCGGCCACCAGGTGACCGAGACCTACGACTTCACCCATGCGATCCGGATCGCGGCGCGGGAATTCGCGCCCGATCTCTTCCTCGTCACCGGCCCCGGCACCACGCTCGGCGGCGCGGTTGCCCAGTCGCTGATCCTCGCGGATTGGCGTAGCATGGGCTCGAAAACCGAATTCCAGACACGGCAACAGGCGGAGCCTCTGTTGATCTCCATGGGCATGGACGATCAGCGGGCCACCGTCACGAAGGGAGAGCCAAGATGACCCATGACGACATCCTCAAGGCCGCGGGCCTGACCAAAGACGAGCTGAGCGGCGGTACGCTCGCGGTGCATTCGCCCATCGACGGGGCGGAAGTGGCGCGTGTTCACGAGACTGACCCGGCCGACATGCCCCGCGTCATCGCCAAGGCGCAGGAAGCCTTCAAGGCCTGGCGCACCGTGCCGGCGCCGCGCCGCGGCGAGCTGGTGCGGCTTCTCGGCGAGGAACTGCGGGCGGCCAAGGAGGAACTCGGCGCCGTCGTGACGCTGGAGGCGGGCAAGATCACCTCCGAGGGCCTCGGCGAAGTGCAGGAGATGATCGACATCTGCGACTTCGCGGTCGGCCTCTCGCGCCAGATCTATGGGCTCACCATCGCCTCCGAACGCCCCGGCCACCGGATGATGGAAACCTGGCATCCGCTCGGGCCCTGCGCGATCATCACCGCCTTCAACTTCCCGGTCGCGGTCTGGTGCTGGAACACGGCCCTCGCGCTCGTCTGCGGCGATCCGGTGATCTGGAAGCCGTCGGAAAAGACGCCGCTGACCGCCATCGCCACGATGAAGATCATGGACCGCGCGCTGAAGCGCTTCGGCGACGCGCCGGAGGGGCTCTGCCAGCTGGTGATCGGCGGCCCCGCGATCGGCGAGGCACTGGTGAGTTCGAAGGACGTGCCGATCGTTTCGGCCACCGGCTCGACCCGGATGGGCGGCATCGTCGGACCGAAAGTGTCGGCGCGCTGGGGAAGGCCGATCCTCGAGCTTGGCGGCAACAACGCGATGATCGTGGCGCCCTCGGCCGATCTCGACATGGCGGTGCGCGCCATCGTCTTCTCCGCCGTCGGCACGGCGGGCCAGCGCTGCACGACACTCCGCCGGCTCATCGCGCACACCTCGATCAAGGACGATCTCGTCGCGAAGCTGACCAAGGCCTATGCCTCGCTCCCGATCGGCGATCCGCGCAAGGGCACCACGCTCGTGGGTCCGCTGATCGACCATGCCTCGCGCGACCGGATGCAGGCCGCGCTGGAGAAGGCGAAGTCCGAGGGCGGCACCGTCCACGGCGGCAAGGTTGTGGCCGAGGGCGTGCCGCAGGGCGGCGCCTATGTCACCCCGGCCATCGCCGAGATGCCCGAGCAGACCGACACCGTCCGCACCGAGACCTTCGCGCCGATCCTCTATGTCATGGGCTACGAGACGCTGGACGAAGCCATCGCGATCCAGAACGACGTGCCGCAGGGGCTGTCGTCCTGCATCTTCACGCTGAACATGCGCGAGGCCGAGGCGTTCCTCTCCGCCGCCGGGTCGGACTGCGGCATCGCCAACGTCAATATCGGTCCTTCGGGCGCCGAGATCGGCGGAGCCTTCGGCGGCGAGAAGGAAACCGGCGGCGGGCGCGAAAGCGGCTCGGACGCCTGGAAAGGCTATATGCGGCGGCAGACCAACACGATCAACTATTCGGCGCAACTGCCGCTGGCGCAGGGCGTGAAGTTCGACTTCTGAGGCGGCCCCGTCCCGGACATGATCCGGGACCTCGTGAGACAGTTGCGACATCACAGTGTCTATCCGGGATGTCGCAACCTCTTCTTCGGCACCGTCCTCTCACCTTTGAGACCGGGCCCTAATATCTCCCCAGCCATCGGGTCAGTACGATCTTCCTCATGATGCCTTGACACAATCATTGTTCCGTCCCCGTATTAGCGGCACCTTACTTCGCGAGTACAAAATGGTGTCGGGATCAGAAGACTTTGCCTTCCAGCATTTTCAGACTGTCTGGGAGGCTTTTTGCGCGGCAGATGTTTCGCGCTTGGAGGAGTTGACTGTAAGAAGCCCGTTTCCTTGTGGTACTGACGGATGGCTCGGGCGACGTTGGTTGACCAACGCAATCGACTCCGGAAACCCGGAGGCAGTTGCGTGGGTGTTGAGTAAGAACCCCCAAATCAACTACGTCGATGACGAGGGGTTCACAGTGCTTATGTCCGCTCTGCAAGTTGAAATCGACTGTAGATTGCCGCCCGATGAAGCATCTGCGCTGACAATCCGGTTGGTCGATCTTCTTTGTGACGCGGGAGCGGACATCAACCTGACTGCTACTCTAGGATCGACGGCGCTACATACTGCGGCCGCCTGGTCCTCACCCACCGTCGTTCGTCATCTTCTTTCGCGCGGCGCTGATCCTCATGCCGCCGACTGGGACTATGTCCCGGAAAAACCTGCTGCGATTGCAAAAAGCAAGAAGCGCTGGGAAGTCCACGCGATACTTTGCCAAGCTATGGGCATGACACCCGCTGGTCGACCGGAATAGCTTTTGCCTCCCGTGACCGGAGAAGGCACGTATTCCATAGTATGGCTATTCTCGATCACATCCCAATCAACTGCATGGATGTCCATGCAGGATCGGCAGCCTGTCTGCGAAGCTACTCCATTGCCCCCGGCACATTGACCGACCACCCCGGCACTTTTCTGCATTCCCCCACCAAAACCGCCGGAATAGCTGAGGAAATCGCCAGCCGCGCGGGTGATTGTGGCGGCGAACCGGCGTCCGGCCGGACAGCCAAATAACGAAAGGAAATCGGGAATGTCGTTCACCAGAGTCGCGGTGCTGGGTCTTGGCAAGGTGGGTCACCTTGCGGCGGAGCTTCTGGCCGAGGCGGGTTTTGCCGTCACCGGCGTCGATGCGCGCGAGGTCTCGGGCTGTCCGTTCCCGGTCCGCACCGCCGACCTCACCGACAAGGACGCCCTGCGGGCGATCCTCAGGGATCAGGAGGCGGTGCTGTCCTGCCTGCCCTATCACCTCAATATCGGCGTCTCGACCGTCGCCCACGGGCTCGGGCTCCACTATTTCGACCTGACCGAGGACGTGCCGACGACGAAGCATATCCGCGAGCTTGCGACGACCGCGAAGGGCGTCATGGCCCCGCAATGCGGCCTCGCGCCCGGCTTCGTCGGCATCGTCGGCGCGCATCTCGCGGACATGTTCGACAAGGTCCGCTCGATCCGGCTCCGCGTCGGCGCGCTGCCGCAGAACCCGACTGGCCTCCTGGGCTACGCCTTCAACTGGTCGCCCGAGGGCGTCGTCAACGAGTACCTCAACGATTGCGAGGTGATCGAGGAGGGCGTGCACAAGACCGTCTCGGCGATGGAATGGCTGGAGACGATCTATATCGACGGCGTGAAGCTCGAAGCCTTCACCACCTCCGGCGGGCTCGGCACGATGTGCGAGACCTATGCCGACAAGATCGAGAACCTCGACTACAAGACCATGCGCTATCCCGGCCATGTGGAATTGATGAACTTCTTCTTCCACGAGCTCCTGATGCGGGAAAACCGCGAGGCGGCGGGCAAGATCCTGACCCATGCGAAGCCCCCCGTGGACGAGGACGTGGTCTATGTCCATGTCGCCGCCGAGGGCTGGGTGGAAGGCCAGCTGAAGCGCAAGGAATTCGTCCGCGCCTACTATCCCCTGGAGATCGGCGGCAAGCGGCGGACCGCGATCGCCTGGACGACCTCGGCCTCGGTCGTTGCCGTGATCGAGATGGTGCGGGCAGGCAGACTGCCGCAGCAGGGGTTCCTCAAGCAGGAGGAAATCCCGCTCACGCCCTATCTCGAGACCCGGACCGGCAACTACTACAACATCGGCCACAAGGGCCGGCACGGCTGAACCGCCGACGCCCGGGGGGGCGGAAACCGCCTCCCCGGAGAGGCCCGCCGGCGTCTGCGGATCAGGCCCGTGTTGCGGTGGCCGGGGTCCACATGCCGCCCCGGCGCCGCACCCGCCTGGCCCCCTCCATAAGGCCGCGCAGCCGCTCGGCGCGCCAGCCGGTCAGCGGGCCGGCGGCGTGGTCATAACCGGCCCGGGGATCGCGGGTCAGGTTACGCAGATACATCTCGTGGGCCAGCGGGTTCACATCGAAGCACATGGTCTGTCCTTTCCGTTCTTGGATTGCGGGTCGATGCACCTAAGATGCTGGTAGGGCGCTCGGGATCCGTACGGCCCGGCGTGACGGGGGCGTGAAATCGTCGTCGCCTCCCGCAAAATCGACCGCGGCATCCGAGGGCTGGAATATTGACGAGACGCAACCGCCTTCACCTCCGGCTTCTGGGTCCGCTATCGGCCACAAGCGGCGACGGGACGCCCGTATCCTTCCCGACGCAGAAATCCCAGGCGCTGCTGGCAATGATCGCGCTGGCCGGACCCGGCGGGCTGCACCGCGACACCGCGGCCGACCTCTTGTGGAGCCGCAGCGGCCAGACGCAGGCGCGCACCAATCTCCGCCAATCGCTCGCGAGCCTGCGCAGGGCGCTTGGCGCGGATGCCGATGTCATCGAAACCCGGGGGCCGATGCTCGGGCTGCGGTTCGATGCGGTCGACCTGGATATCGACGCGCTCGGCAAGGATGCCCCGCCGCGGACCGTCGGGCAGCGGCTCGACCACCTCGCGGCGGCGCCGACGCTGCTTTCCGGGCTGTCGGTCAACGAGCCGCCGTTCGAGGACTGGTTGACGGCCGAACGCGCGAGGGTCGCAGCCCTCGTGACGTCGGAACTCGCCCAGATCGCCGAGGCGCTGATCGGCACGGAGAACCTCTCCGGCGCGTCCACGGCGGCCCGCAAGCTCCTTGAGCTCGACGAGTTCAACGAAGCGGCGCATCGGCTGGTGCTGCGGATCCTCCACGCGCAGGGGGAAACCGCCTCGGCGCTGCGACACTACGAGGCGATGCGCGACCTGTTCTCGGATGAACTCGGCATTCAGCCGGGACCGGCAACCACCGCCTTGATCGGGCGCATCCGGACGGGCGCCGACGGTCCATCCACCTCCGACACCCCGGCGCGACCGATGGTCGAAGCCGCCAAGCATCGCGACAAGCCCTCGGTCGCGGTGCTGCCGTTCACCAACATGAGCGGCGATCCCGAACAGGACTACTTCAGCGACGGGATTACCGAGGACATCATCACCGGCCTGTCGCGGTTCCGGACCCTGTTCGTCGTCGCGCGCCATTCCTCGTTCGCGTTCCGCGACGAGAATCTCGGGGTCCGGGAAATCGGCCAGAGGCTCGGCGTCCAGTATGTGGTCGAGGGCAGCGTGCGCCGCGCCGGGAGCAAGGTCCGCATCTCCGCGCAGCTCGCCGATGCCCTGACCGGCAACCATGTCTGGGCGGAGCGCTATGACCGGGAGCTCGACGACATCTTCGCCGTGCAGGACGAGGTCACGCGCAGCATCGTCGCCGTCCTGCCCGGACGGGTGCAGGAGGACGTGGCCGAACGCGCCTCGCGGATGCCGACGGAGAACATGAAGGCCTACGAATACATGCTCAGGGGCAAGTCGCTGCGCGACGGGCTGAATGCCGAGGACACCGCCGAGGCCCGCGAGCTGTTCAACAAGGCGCTGGAGCTCGACCCGCGCTACGCCCGCGCCTACATGTACCTCGCGGATACCTATGTCGTCGATGGATGGCTCGGCCTGGCCGAGGAGGGCGCCTCGGGCAAGTCGCTCGCGCTGTCGCGCAAGGGGGCCGGGCTCGACAACACCGACGTCTATATCCAGGACCAGCTCGGCTACGCATTCCTGTGCGAGGGGCTCTGGGACGAGGCCGAGGTCCAGTTCGACAAGACCCTGTCGAAGATCGTGAACGAGGCGGAATCGATGGCCTGGTGCGGCTATGCGTTCCTGCTTCTCGGCCGGCGCGAGAAAGCACGCGAGGTCGTGCTCGAGGCGATCCGGCTCGATCCGATGCATTCGCCCTCGATCGACTGGATCCTCGGCCAGATCCACTTCTTCGCGGGCGACTACGGGGAGGTCGTGCAGGTGCTGATCGGCGAGGCGCTTCTCAATTCGCTTGCCCATGCCTTCCTGGTCAGCGCCTATGCCCATCTCGGCCAGACGGGCGAGGCGGGAACGGCCCTGGCGGAGTTCATCCGCATGCGGCGACGGGAATTCGCGAGCCGGAACATCGCCATAGAGAACGATACGGTCGAGAGCCTCGCCGGCGCCTACCGGGCGATGTGGCGCGACCCGAGCGATTGGGAGCATCTAGTGGGCGGGCTCAGGAAGGCCGGGCTGCCGGACTGAACGCGGCGGCTGTGATGCGCTGAGAATCAAGAGTGTGTCAGCACATCGTGTTGGTCCGCTTCGAGACCAAACCCGCCGTACGCTCTCGCCACAGCGAACTTCTGCTGCCCGCCCTCGCGCGACCGTCATGCTGACTGCGCCGAACGGACTCTCGCCGCCCTGCCCCACCGTTCTGCGGGGCGAAGCGAGTAGCTGTCCTCCGCATCCTCGCTCCAAGCACAACCGCCTCCGTTGCGGCGTCACGAACACTGCTTGAATTGGTCCGTTTTTTTCCGCCGGTGATTGGCCGGGAGCGACTGATCTAATTGCTCCTGAGAACCATTTCTACGTGGTTGACCATGCGCTCCGCATCCGGGGCGGCGGCAAGGATTGTGCCGGAACGACGGGAAACGGAATAGGGCACGCCTGCGATGCAAAGCCCGGCAACGCGGGTAAGCCCGCCAGATTCAATAGGGGCGCCTCGATTGTCCAGTACGGCGGGCACCCGCAGGAAAGTGTAGTCACCCCGCACGCCTGTGCACCAAACCACTGATCCGACGCTCTGCGTCAGGTCAAGTTCCAGTATCGCCGGATCGGGGAGAGTCGGCACTACGGTCTCGGCAGGATCCGTTCGGGCCGCCGGTGCCATGATGCCATTGGCCGTCAGCCACGCATCGATCCGTGCCTTCGTCTCCGCGGCAGTCGTGTCCCCAAAGGCGACATTGACGCTCACATCTGAGTCGAAGTGCGCCCTGCCTGCGTCGATAGCCGTCAGTCGTCCTAGCAGTTGCACGCCCTGTGCGCTCAGTGACTGTAGGCTGATCGTGTGGTCGGCACCAACTAGCGCTCGCGTCGGAATCGGGCCCGCTGCCAGCAAATTGGCCTTCGGTATGTCCATGATGCCGGTGTCGACCATCCATGCCATACTGTGGCGGCCGCGATAGCTGTGGGTCTGCCGCGCCACGCGGCTCGTCGAGAGATAGACTTCGCGGCCGGCCCGGATAAGGTCCTCGGCGATTTGACCACCCGATTGGCCGCTTCCGACCACCAGCACCGCGCCTTCGGGCATTGACGTGGGATTGCGGTAGCTCGTCGCGTCGTATTGTGCCACGGCGTCCGGGACGTTGGCTGCCAGCGCAGGACGGACGGCCACGTTCTGATCACCGCTGGCGACGACGACACATCGGGACAGCACCGTCTCCCTGTCCAACTCGATACGATAACCGCGCCCGTGCGGCTCGATCCTGCGCACTTCCCGGCCACACTCGACCGGCAGACCCCGACGTCCCGCGTAATCTTGCATGAGGGCGATGAATTCCGCGACGGGCATGGCACCGTCAGGGTCGCCGCTGGTGTCGCGTTCGCCCGGCATGACGGTCTGATGCCTTGGAGTGTTTATTCTAAAGGAGTCCCACCTCTGGGTGCGCCAGGTCTCGGCAATACGGTGTCGTTCGAACAGGCGATGCTGGATGCCCCGGGCCGTCAGTTCACCGCTGACGGCTAGCCCAGCCCAGCCGCCACCGACCACGATGCACTCGAGCGCGCCGCCGCGAATCTCGTATCTCCCCCATATGGCGAGAGACCATATCATCCATTCTTGAGTGCAGCTGTTCCGAAATGCGGCCCCAAACGCTGGCTGGTCAAATGACCGCTCCGTCCCGCAATGCGGACCAACAGGATTTGCGGATCTGTCGAACATCAATGGGTTGCGCCGGTCGGTCGAGCAACCGGGAAACCGATACTGAAAAGACCGGGTGAGGATTCCGGCGGGGCTGGTATAGTCACGGGGTCCGACCGGGGCTTCGGGCCCCGACCACATAACTCAGGGGGGATACATGGCCATCAGAACAACCAACGGCAGGGGCCGCCTTTTCGACAGCGTTCTCGACACGATCGGCGATACGCCGGTGATCCGGGTGAACAACCTCGGGCCGGACCATGTGACGATGTACGTCAAGGCCGAGGCCTTCAACCCCGCCGCCTCGGTCAAGGACCGGCTCGCGGTGAACATCATCGAGGCCGCCGAGCGCGAGGGCAAGATCAAGCCCGGCCAGACCGTGGTCGAGGCGACCTCGGGCAATACCGGGATCGGGCTTGCGATGGTCTGCGCGGCCAAGGGCTATCCGCTCGTGGTGACCATGGCCGACAGTTTCTCGGTCGAGCGGCGGCGGCTGATGCGGATACTCGGCGCCAAGGTGGTGCTGACGCCGCGCACCGAGAAGGGCACCGGCATGTACAACAAGGCGGTGGAGCTCGCCGAAAAGCACGGCTGGTTCCTCGCCCGCCAGTTCGAGACCGCGGCCAACGCCGATATCCACGAGGCGACCACCGCACGCGAGATCCTCGGCGATTTCGCGGGCAAGCGGCTCGACTACTTCGTCACCGGCTACGGCACCGGCGGGACGCTGACCGGGGTGGGCCGGGTGCTGCGCAAGGAGCGGCCCGAGGTCAAGTTCATCCTCTCCGAACCCGCGAATGCCGCGCTTGTTTCTTCCGGCACCAAGCAGGAGCGCGGGGCCGACGGATCGCCGGCCGCGAGCCACCCGGCCTTCGAGCCGCATCCGATCCAGGGCTGGACGCCGGACTTCATCCCACTCGTGCTGCAGGAGGCGCTCGACAAGGGCTTCTATGACGAGCTGATCCCGGTTCCCGGTCCCGAGGGCGTCGCCTGGGCCAGGAAGCTCGCCCAGAAGGAAGGGATCTTCACCGGGATTTCCGGCGGCTCCACCTTCGCGGTCGCGATGCGGATCGCCGAGAAGGCGGCGCCGGGGTCGGTGATCCTCGCGATGCTGCCCGATACCGGCGAGCGGTATCTGACGACACCGCTCTTCGAGGGCATTCCCGAGGACATGGACGAGGAGGAGCGGCAGATCTCGCTCTCCACACCGGGCTACCACATGCCCTGAACCCGCCGGGAAGCTCCGGCGACGGCGGTGGCGATCCGTGCTATCATGCCGGATCGCCGCGGCTTGTTCGCGGCGCGGCACCGACACGGGGAGCGACATGGGCCACCCGATCTGGCTTCGGACAACGCTGGCCCTCGCGCTGGCTTTCGGGGCGCCGGATGGCGCCGCGGCCTGTCGGCTGGCGTTGGTTCTGGCGATGGATGTCTCGAAAAGCGTCGACGGGCGTGACTACAGGCTCCAGTTCGGCGGCCTTGCGGCGGCGCTGCGTGACCCCGATGTCCGCGCCACGATCCTCGAACCGGACGAGCCGGTCGCCATCACCGTCTTCGAGTGGAGCGATGCGACCCACCACGAAGTGATCGCCGACTGGACGCTGGCGGAGACCGGGGCCGACCTCGACGGGATCGCCGCGCGGCTCGACCGGCATGAGCGTACCGGCCGGGGCCGGCGCACCGCCGTCGGCTCGGCGCTGGAATTCGCTCATGCGGAGCTTGCCAGGATGCCGGATTGCGCGCGGCAGACGATCGACCTGTCGAGCGACGGCTACAACAACCGTGGACCGGAGCCTGAAGCCGTCTACCTTGTGCGCGACTTCGATTCCACGACGGTGAACGCGCTCGTAATCGGCGGCCGGGCCCGGCCAGAACTCATGCGCTATTACGAGACGCGAGTGATCAGAGGCGTCGGCGCCTTCGCGATTCCGACTTGGGATTTCTCCGACTACAAGACCGCCATCCGCGAAAAGCTGCTGCGGGAACTCGCGCCCGCAGCGGTCGTCGCGTCAGCGCCCACGGACTGAACCGGACGAGCGGCTCATCCGTCGCCGATCTCGGTTTCGAGCAGGCGCTCGAACGCGACCGGCGCCAGCGCGCCCGGGGCCGAGAACGGGTCGGAGATCGCGTAGATGATGAACATCACGATGCCGCTGAAGCCGCCATATACACTGAGCAGCATCAGGTGCAGCCGGGTTGGCGAGAAGATAAAATAGGGCAGCGTCACCAGCACCACGCCTGAAAGCGCCGCGAACCAGAAGAGCCCGTTCGGGGAGTTGAGCGCGCTGTTCTCGCGCTCCTGCCGCAGCGTGGCGATGGCCTGCGCCCGGTCGATCATATGGTGCCTGAGCGCCTCCTCGCGCGGTGTACTAGGCACGAGGTCGAGCACCGCTTGATAGACGATCTCACGCAGGCGCCAGCCCTCGGGCGCGAGCCGGTCGGATTCCGCGAGAAGCGGCCATTCCTCGTCGACCACCACCCGCACATAGGCCGAGAGCGCGGCATGGACCTCGCCCTCGCTTTCGGCGCCATAGCGGTGGATGTCGTTATAGATGTCGGCGATCGCCGTGGCCTCGTCGACGAGGTCGTTGCGCACGAGATTATAGTTCTGGATCTCCTGCGCGAAGATCAGGGCGAGGATCAGGCCGTGCAGCGCCGAGACCCGGAAGATCACCGACCCGGCGAGATCCTGGGTTTCAGAGCCGTAGTCGCCGCCAACGATGGCGCGCATCGCGGAATAGGCAAGGAGTGCGACAGCGATCGTGCCGAAAACGAACAGTGCGCCGACACCCAACGTCATCGGATCCATGGCGGGCGGCTCCCTTCACATTCACATCGATGAATGAAGCTAACCGCATGTTTTCCCATGCGTCCAACAAAAAGGATCGCGGATCAGTCTCCCGCGCCCCAGGTATCCTTGAGCCGGTAGCCCTGCGGCCAGGGATCGTCGGGGTCGAGCAGGTGCTGGTGGATGCCGGTGATCCAGCCGCGGCCGCTGATCTCGGGCACGATGGCGGGCCGGCCGGCGACGTTCGCGAGCGCCGCGATGCGCCCGGCGAAGGTGCTGTCGATGATCGAGCGCGCGGTGAGAGTCTGGCCCTCTGCCATCACGCCCTTCGCGTGAAGAACCGCCATCCGCGCCGAGACGCCGGTGCCGGTCGGCGAGCGGTCGATCTTGCCGGGCTGGATCGCGACGGCGGAGCGGGCGGTGAAGCCGGTCGCGTCGGGTCCGAGCGGCCCGGCGAAAAGGCAAAAGGAGATATGATCCCAGTCGGGCCGCTCGGGATGGGCGAAGCCGAGCTGGGCGTTCGCGGCATTGGTGATGCGGGTGCCGAGCCGGGCGATGTCGCGCGCCTCGTCGGGCGCGATCTTCAGGCCCAGCGCCGCGGCGTCGACGATCACGAAGCTGTCGCCGCCGAAGGCGGTGTCGACCATGAGCGTGCCGAGCCCCTCGACCTCCAGCTTGGCATCCAGCCGGTCGGCGAAGGAGGGCAGGTTCCTGACCGTGATCCGCTCGGCCTTGCCATTCCGGCAGTCGGCACGGACCCGGACGAGACCGCCGGGCGCTTCGAGCGTCAGTTCGGTGACGGGCTCGGTCATCGGCACGATGCCGGAATCGAGAAGCACCGTCGCGACGCAGATCGAGTTCGAGCCGGACATGGGCGGCGTGTCCTCGGGCTCCATGATGATGAAGCCCATCTGTGCCTCGGAGTCCTTCGGCGGCACCAGCAGGTTGACATGGCGGAAGACCCCGCCCCTCGGCTCGTTCAGCACGAAGGCGCGCAAGGCCCCGTCCTCGGCGATGTGGCGGCGCTGGTCCCAGAGCGTGGCGCCGGGCGGCGGGGCCACGCCGCCGACGATGACGTCGCCGACCTCGCCCTCGGCATGGGCGGAGATGACGTGGATGGTCTTGGTGCTGCGCATCGGGGTCGTCCTTGTCAGGTGAGCCAGTCGGGCGGGGTGTCGGACGCCCTGCCGGTCAGCGCCGCCGCGACGCAATCGGCAAGGCTGCCGAAGCGGACGGCGCGGCCGGAGAGCGCCGGGGCGTAATGGGCGTATTTGCCGGAATTGGTCATCAGCGTGCGGGCGGCGGGCGGAAAGACCGGCTCGGAGATCGAGCACCAGCAAAGGTCGGGCACGATGCGGATGCCCGCCGCTTCGAGCCGGCCGAGCGTGCCGTCGGCCCGGGTTGCGGCGAGCGTGTCCCGGCCGAGGGTCACGATCGCGGCGGTGCCGGGATGGCAGTGGCGCCCGTCGACAAGATCAGCCAGTTTCCGGCATTCGGCGGCGGAGAAATGCGGCGAGCCGAACGCGACGAGGTCGACCTCGGGCGGGCCGGAGTTGAACTGCGCCCAGCTGCGGGCCAAGTCGGCACGGGTGATCCGCGCTTCGTCAGCACCGGGCGCGGGGGCAGGCCCGGCCTCGGGCGTGATCCCCGCGACATGCAGCATCGGCGCGGCCGAGGTGGTGCCGAAGGCGGCGCAGAGCGCCTTCAGGTCATCGGTGGAGGGGGTCGTGCCCTCGAGCCCGGTCAGGAGCGGGATGCGGTCGGGCGCGAGACGCCCCGCGAGATAGCCGAGCATCGGCCAGAGCGCATCGTCATGCGCCTCGGGCAGCTCCACCCGGATCACGCGGCCAGCGCGGCGGTTCTCTTCGAGATAGACGCCCGAGAGCGGTGCCCGACCGGTCAGCGCGATGCAGAGGTCGAGGAAGTCCGGGTGCTTCACGGTACGCGCGCCGAGCACCGTATTGGCGTAAAGGACGGCGTTGGACTCCGCCCAGGCAATGGCCTCGCCGGTCTCCGGGGCGACATCGAGCAGGTAGGGCGCGCAGGTGAAGCTCGGGGCGGCGCCCATCTCGACATAGGCATCGGCGAGCCGTGCTGCCGGATCGCCGAAGGCGGGCGGCACGCCCTGCGCGCGCCAGTTCGCGTGATCGACCGAGATCGCGTTGGTCGTTGTCGGGATCCGCACCCGCGCACCCATCTCGGCCATGGTCCGGGCGAAGGTGAGATTGGCGGGGCTCGCGTAGATGCAGCCGTCGATATGGGCGCGGGTCACGTCGATCAGCCCCGTCGCGCCTTGCACCGCGGCCATAGTGCAGATGATCTCCATCGCGAGCCGCGCCGCCTCGCCCTCCGCCCCCGCAAGCATGGCGTGGTCCCGCGACGTCAGCGCGAGATCACCCGCGAAGAGCGGCGTGACCGACAGCGACAGGCCCTCGGCCTCGATGTTGGTTCCAGTGAGCCGCGCCGCCGGTTTCGAGGCCAGCGCCGCGTAGCTGTCGGCATCGAGCCGGACAACGGCGAGCGGCCGATCATACATCCGCGCCGCGATGAGCGCGCCGAGGGTCAGGATGTCCTCGGCCTCGCGGAAGATCAGTGCGCCAGGGGCGTGGCCGCTCAGGGCCAGTTCCAGCAGCACGCCGCTGCCCGAGCAGGAGCCGCGGCTGGTCGGCATCATCACGATGCGGCCCGCAAGCGCCGTGCCGCAGGCCGGGTGATGGGCGTCGATCACCCGCCCGGTAACGGGATCGACGCCGCCCCAGAAGCTCAACCCTTCGGCGAGCGCGACGACTGGACCTTCGGCCTTCGCGGCGATGATGCTCGTGGCCATCACGTATCCCATTCGCTCAGGTCACGACGAAGCCATGCGCGAACGGGTCGCGGTCGTCGATGAAGATCGTGTTGTAGCCGGTGACCCGCGCCCAGCCGGCGATCGAGGGGATGATCGCGTCGCGCTCGCCGACCTTCGTCCGCCCCTCGATCCGGCCCTTGAAGAGCGAGCCGATGATGCTTTCGTGGACGAAGTCCTCGCCCTCGCTGAGCCGCCCCTGCGCCGCCCACTGCGCCATCCGCGCCGAGGTGCCGGTGCCGCAGGGCGAGCGGTCGATGGCCTTATCGCCGTAGAAGACCGCGTTGCGGGCGGTGGCCTCCGAATGCTTCGGCGCGCCGGTCCAGAGGATGTGGGACAGCCCCTTGATCTCGGGTTTCTCGGGATGGGCGAACTCGTATTTCGCGTTCAGCGCGGCGCGCAGCTTCGGACTCCAGCCGACGAGATCAAGGGCCCGGTTGTCTTCGATGTCGCGGAAATTCGCCTGACTTTCGACAACGGCATAGAAGTTGCCGCCATAGGCGACATCGACGGTGATCTCGCCCAGACCCTCGACCTCGGCGGTCAGCCCCTCGGCGTGAAGGAAGGCGGGCACGTTCGTCAGCCGCACTTCCTCGACGAAGCGCCCCTCCTGCCGGTATTCGGCGATGACGAGCCCCGCCGGCGTGTCGAGCCGCAGGACGCCCGGCGTCTTGGGACTGACGAGACCGTTCTCGATGGCGGTCGTGACCGTGCCGATGGTGCCGTGGCCGCACATCGGCAGGCAGCCCGAGGTCTCGATGAACAGGACGCCGACGTCGCAATCCTCGCGCGTCGGGGGATAGAGGATCGAGCCCGACATCTGGTCATGGCCGCGTGGCTCGAACATTAGCCCGGTGCGGATCCAGTCGTATTCGGCGAGGAAATGCGCGCGGCGCTCCAGCATGGTCGCGCCCTGGAGTTGCGGCGCGCCGCCGGCGACGAGGCGGACCGGGTTGCCGCAGGTATGGCCGTCGATGCAGAGGAAGGTGTGGCTGGTCATATCAAGCCCTTGAAACGGTCCGGGGCAAAGGGGGCGAGGTCGATGGCCGGCGTCGCGCCGGTCAGAAGGTCGGCGACCAGATCGGCGGTGGCCGAGGACTGCGTGAGCCCCAGATGGCCGTGGCCGAAGGCATAGATCACGTTCCGCGCATGGCTCGCCCGGCCGATGGCCGGCAGCGTATCGGGAAGCGACGGCCGGAAGCCCATCCATTCGGTGCCGCCCTCGGTCTTCAGACCGGGCATGAAGCCCGCGGCCTTCTTCAGCATCGCCCGCGCGCGGGCGTAGTTCGGCGGCAGGTCGAGCCCGCCAAGCTCCACCGCGCCGCCGATGCGGATGCCGGTCGACAGGGGCGCCGCGACGAAGCCGTGTTCGGAAAACGTGATGTGGCGGCGGAGGTCGAAGGCGCCCGGCGGCAGCGTGGTGTTGTAGCCGCGCTCGGTCTCGAGCGGGATACGATCGCCGAGGCTCGCCGCAAGCCGGTGCGAATGGGCGCCGGCGGCAATGACCACGCGGGAAGCCGTGATCGTGGAACCGTCGGCGAGATGGATCGCCGCGCCCTCGAGGCCGGTCTCGACCGCCCGCGCCTCGGCGGTGTCGATCCATCCGCCCTTGCGGATCAGCGCCTCGGCAAGCGCCAGCGTGTAGAGCTTCGGATCCGCGATGGCCCACCATTCCTCGGTCGCGATGCCGTGGGTGAACCGCGGCGAGAGCCCGGGCTGCACCTCGGCGATCGCGTCGGCGCCGACGAGCGTCCGGTGACCGTAACCGAAATGCCCTGCTTCCTCGCACTCGCGTCGCGCGGCGTCGAAGGCACGAGCCGATTCCAGCACCTGAATCTGGCCGGTCTTGCGCAGCATCGCCGCGGTGCCGGTCAGCGCCATGAAGGGTTCAAGCGTCTTTTTCGCGTGGCCCATGAGTGCCGCCTGCGCCCGCGTGGAGGCAGCGACGCGGCCCGGCAGGCTCGCCTTCGCGAAGCGCAGCATCCAGGGCACGATGCTCGGCGCATAACGCGCCGGGATCGACAGCGGCCCGAGCGGGTCAAGCAGCCATTTCGGCGAGGCGAGCAGCGTGTCGGGCGAGGCGAGCGGGTGGATCTCGGAAAACGCGAAGCCACCGGCATTGCCCGCCGAGGCGCCGGAGGCGGGGCCAGTGCGGTCGATCACGCGGACGGTGAGCCCGCGCGACAGCGCGGCATTGGCGACGGAGAGGCCGATGACGCCCGCGCCGATCACGACCAGATCGGCAGGTGAGGTCGGATCGGCGGGGCGGGTGGTGGTGGTCAATTCGGGCCCATTTCCTAAAAGGTCATGCCATGAGACAGTCGGTTTTCACGGTCGCGTGGAACCCGGCCGTGCGCAGGTTGACCACGACCATAGCGGCCTCCGCATTGGCTCGGAAGTGGTACGCGCAACCGGGGACCGGGTATTCCATCAGGCAGCCTTGGCGAACTTGGCGAGGTCCGGGCGGCAAGCGATGCGCTCGGCGATCAGCGCCTCGACCCGCGCGCGGTGCTCGCCGGTGAGCGGCATGCGCGGGGCGCGGACATGCTCGGTCGAGCCGAGCGCCATCGCCTCGGCGAGCTTGATCTGTTGGACGAGGAAGGTCGAGACGTCGAGGTCGAGAAGCGGGCGCAGCCAGCGGTAGATCTCGCGCGCCTCCACGATCCGACCCGCCTTGGCGAGGTCGTAGATCGCCTGGTTTTCCTTCGGGAACGCGATGGAGACGCCGGACACCCAGCCGTCGCAACCCATCAAAAGCGCCTCCAGCCCGAGGTTGTCGACCCCGGTCAGCACCTTGAACCGGCCGCCCACGGTGTTGAAGATCTCGGTGCAGCGGCGGATGTCGTCGGAGCTTTCCTTGATCGCGACCATCAGCGGGTTCTCGGCAAGCTCCACCATCATCTCGGGCGTCACGTCGACCCGGTAGCCGACGCGGTTAGAGTAGATCATTACCGGCAGCCCGCCGGCGTTGGCGATCGCGTTAAGGTTGGCGATCGTCTCGGCGCGGTTGGTGTGGTAGATCGGCGAGGGCACGATCATGAGCCCGTCGGCCCCGGCCTTCGCGGCGCGGGCGGCCAGCGCGCAGGCCTCGCGGGTGCCGGCTTCGGAAATCGTCAGAAGCGCAGGCTTCGTGCCGGCCACCGATTTCGCGATTTTCAGTACCTCGAGCCGCTCGTCGGGCGACAGCATGTTGCCCTCGCCGAGCGTTCCGCAGGTGATGAGTCCGGCATTGCCGGCCTCGATCTGGAGCGCGAAGCAGCGCTCCATTTCGGTGTGATCAAGCTCGCCCCCGGCGGTGAACTTGGTGGTCACGGCGGGCATCATTCCACTCCACATGGGCGGTCCTTTCCTGGGATGGGGCCGGTGCGGCGGGCATCGGCAGAATCTGCGTGACTTGGTTATCGGTTATTGGATACAATATGCAAGAGGAAATTGGATCCAATCTGCGACCGGAGGCGACGTGCAGATCGACAGCGTGAATATCGGCCAGACCGCCTCGGCGGCGGTGATCATCTACGAGGCACTGAAGAAGGCGATCATCGAGGGTCAGCTCAAGGATGGCGAGCCGCTGCGCCAGGACGAGATCGCGCGGATGTTCAACACCAGCCGCATCCCGGTGCGCGAGGCGCTGACCATGCTTGAGCAGCAGGGACTGGTAGCCACCCAGCGCTACAAAGGCGCGGTCGTCGCCGGGATCTCGCCCGACGAGGCGGCCGAGATCTGGGATTTCCGCGCGCTGGTCGAGGGCCGCGTCATCGAGATGGCCGTCCCGCGGATGACGCCCGAGACGCTCGCCGCCGCGCGGGCGCATCTGGAGGCCTTCTCGAATGCGGCGAACCCGGTGGAATGGGGCGACCACAACCGGCATTTCCATACGACGCTCTACCGCGACAGCGCGCTCGCCTACCATCTCGGCATCGTCGAGAAGACGCTCGACAGGGTGGACCGCTACCTGCGCGCGCAGCTTTCGCTGTCGAACGGGGTGGCGCGGGCGAATGCCGAACACGAGGCGATCCTCGCCGCCTGCGAGGCGGGCGATGCGGCGCGGGCTGCGGAGCTGACGCGCCGCCATATCCTCGGCGCGAAGGCAAACCTGCTCGACCTGCTTTCGCGCGGCTGAGCCGAACACCTTCGGCGTCAGCGATTCCGAAGGACGGAATGTCAGGCGATGCCGTTTTCGGTGACGATCGCCCGCATCCGGATGTCGTGCGCCTGCGGGAAGATTGTCTCGAGGCGGGCGGCCGAAAGGCCGATGCCGATGGCGTGGATCCCGGGGTTGGCGGCAAGTGTCCGGTCGAAGTAGCCGCCACCATAACCGAGCCGGTAGCCCGCCGCGTCGAAGCCGACGAGCGGCGCGAGGGCGATGTCAGGCGTGACCCAATCGCCCGCCGCAGGAACGGGGATGTTCCAGAAGCCGCGCTCCATCTTCGCATCGGCGGTCCAGATTCGGAAGCGCAGGGGCGCGTGTTTCTCGGTCACGAGCGGCAGGGCGGCGCTCGCGCCGCGGGCGTCGAGCGACGCTAGCCAGAAGCGCAGGTCCAGCTCGGACTGGATCGGCCACCAGGCGGAAATGGCCTTGCCGCATATGTCGCCGAGAAGCCCGTCGAGATGGCGAGCCACCGTCTCCGCAGCGGCCTTGCGCTCCGACACGCTCAACGCCGCACGCTCTGCAAGAAGCCGGGCGCGCTCAGCCTTGCGCCAGCGCGCGACGTCGCGGGCCTGCACCGCGTCCACGGCGCCCGGTACGCCGCCTTCCTCCGCGCTCAGCTCGTGCAGGAAGCAGGGCGGCGAAGCGTAGCTCCGGCGGTCATCGTCTCCGGTCATTGGGGATCCTCCCGCGCAGGATCCTATCAGGCGGCCTCGGCCAGCGACAGCGCGCACCAGTCGGCGATGGTTCTCGGATCGGCTGGCAGTTCCTCGGCCAGACCTTCGGTGAAGGCGTGGAAGGCGTCGAGGTTGAGCGCATTGACGCCGAGGATCACCGGCAGGTCCATCGCCAGCGCCTCGGCAATGACGGGGCGGAAGCCGCGGCCCTCGCCCTCGTGCTTGCCGAACTTGTTGAGAATGAGGAGATCGGCACCCGCGCCGAGCCGGGCCGAAACATCGGCCACCGCCCCTTCCAGCGCGCCGGGGTCGAGCCGGCAGCCACGCGCATTGGCGCCGAGGTTCTGAGTGATGCCGATCACCGGGCCATCAGGCAGGATCCGGAGGTCCATGTCGCAGTGGAAGCGCTGCGGGCGCTGGACATTGGTCTGCACCACGCCGGCCAGGCGCAGGCCGCGCTCTGCGAGAAGGTCGGCCGCCTCGGCGAGAACCCGGTCGGTCAGGCCCTTTTCGGCGGCGGTGATATAGGCAAGGCGCATGGGTCTTCCTTTCTCAGCGGGCGTCGGCGCCGCTGATCGTGCAGTCGAGGTTTCTCAGGACCCCGTCGCGGATCCCGTAGATGAGGCCGTGCAGGAGCGGATATTCGCCCTTCGCCCAGGCCCGGCGCAGGATCGGGGTTTCGGCCACGCGGGCCACGCTTTCAAGGACATTGAGTTCCGCCAGCCGGTCGCGGCGCATCTCGAGGTCCTCGATCCGCGCCAGTTCATGGGCATGGCGCTTCGCGAGCCGCCGGATCGGCTCCAGCCAGTGGTCGGCGAGGCCGTGCGGCATGTCCTCCTCGGTCGCCGCGCGCACGCCGCCGCAGCCGTAATGGCCGCAGACGATGATCTGGCGGACCTTCAGTGCGTCGACCGCGAATTCGAGCACCGAGAGCAGGTTCATGTCGGACGAATGGACGACATTGGCGACGTTGCGGTGGACGAAGACCTCGCCCGGCGCGAGGCCGGAGATCACGTTCGCCGGCACCCGGCTATCGGAACAGCCGATCCAGAGGAACTCTGGGGCCTGCTGTTCGGCGAGGCCGTCAAAGTAGTCCGGGCTTTCGGCGCGGATCTGCGCCGACCACTCGCGGTTGCGTTCGAGAAGAGCTTCGAGGACGTGTGCCATGTCATGCCGCCTTCAGATCGACGCCCGTCACCTCCGCCTTGTCGGCGAGGGTTTCAATGAAGTCACGGGCCGCCCTGGCCCATTCGGCCTTCGCCAGCATCGCGCGGATGCGGGGAGCGACGGTCTCGAATGGAAGGATTGCGCCCGGCGCGCGAGCGTCGAGCCGGATGATGTGGAGCCCGTAGCGGGTCGCCACCGGCTCGGCCGCGATCTCGCCCTCGGCGAGGCGGTCGAGGACGGCTTCGAATTCCGGCACGGTGTCGCCGGTCGCGATCTGCCCAAGCCGGCCGCCAGCGTCGCGGGACGAGCAGGCGGACAGCTCGCGCGCGAGCCGGTCGAACTCGCGTGGACTGCGAGCGAGGTCGGCAAGAACCGCCTCGGCCTTTTCGCGCGCGGCACCGAGGACCGCGTCATCGCCGGGACGCACCGGGAAGAGGATATGCGCGGCCTCGTAGAGCGTCGGCGCGCGGAACTTCGCCGGATCGGCGTCGTAGACGGCGCGCACCGCGTCGTCGCTCGGCGCCTCGGGGGTCAGCGCCTCGTCGAGGAGCTGGCGGATCAGTGCCTCCTCCTCGGTCTCGGCGCGGTCGCCCTCGGTCACCGGTTCCGGAGTGAGGCTCCGGGCGCGCGCCTCCTGCAAGAGGAGGGCGCGCACCGCCAGCGCACGGCCCGCAGCGCGCCAGGCGATGCCCGGTTTGCCCTTGGGCGCTTCGTGCATCTGCGCCTCGGCGGCGATGGTGGCGGCGGGGATGACCTCGCCGTTCACCGTGATGTCGCTTAGGAGCGGTCCCATCTCAGGCCCCGCGCTTCTTCGTCCGGACGATCTGGTAGCCGGGCCGCCAGATGTAGCGGATCGGCGCCGAGAGCATGTGGACGAGCCGCGTGAACGGGAAGAGCAGGAAGATCGTCAGCCCGAGGAAGATGTGCAGCTTGAAGAGCGGGCTCACGTCGGCGATGTAGCTCGCCGCCTGACCGTCGAAGGTGAAGATGCCGAAGGACCAGGCCATGAACTTCGTCATCTCGTGGCCGTCGAGATGCTGGAGCGAGACGAAGATCGTCAGGATCCCGAGCACGAGCTGCACCATCAGGAGAATCAGGATGCCGGTATCGGCGAAGGTCGAGTTCGCCCGGATGCGCGGATCGTAGAGCCGGCGATGGAGCAGCATCGCTCCGCCCGCGAGCGCCATGATCCCGGCCACGCCGCCGACGAGGACTGCCATCGTCTGCTTGAAGCCGTGGCCGATGCCGAAGGCGTCGAAGATCGCGATCGGCGTCAGGAGCCCGATCAGGTGACCGAAGAAGATGATCAGCACGCCAACATGGAAGAGGCTCGAGCCGATCACCAGCTGCTTGCGGCGCAGGAGCTGCGACGAGGACGATTTCCAGGTGAACGGGTCGCGTTCATAGCGCGCGATCGAGCCCAAGAGGAGCACCGAGAGCGCGATGTAGGGATAGGTTCCGAAGAAGAATTCGTGCATCGTGAGCGCTCCTTACTGGGCCGGCCCGGCGGCGGCCGGGTTTCTGGGCAGGTCCATCCGCGCGAGGATGTCGCGCGAAATCGGGCAGCCCGCGTTCGGGTCGGGGGCGAATGTAACCTGCGCCTCCTCGTAGACGGCGTCCAGCGCCTCGAGATCCTCGGGGTCGTCGTCCTTCTCGGACAGAAGCGCCTCGGCCTCGGGGCTGTCGGTGCCGGCGTTGGCGACTTTCGCCAGCGCCGTCAGGACCGCCGCGTAGGGCGTGTCACGCCGGGTCAGGCGTTCTGCGAGGACCGCGATGATGTGGCCGGCGTCGGCGAGGATCTCCTGCGCCTCGGTCAGGGGACGGGTCGAGAGGAACTCCAGGAGCACCGGCAGGTGGTCGGGAAGCTCCGGCCCGGTGAGGTCGAAGCCGCCGGCACGGTAGGTCTCCAGCAGATCCACCATCGCGCCGCCGCGATCCCGGCTTTCGCCGTGGATATGCTCGAAGAGGTTGAGCGAGAGCGTGCGAGAGCGGTCGAACAGGAGCACATAGCGCTCCTGCAGGTCGTAGATGTCGCCCTCTTCCATCCCGGCGAGCAGCGGCTCCAGCGCGAGGCGCTGGCCGAGATGCAGGAGGCCTTCGGCCTCCAGCACGTCGCGGATCGCCGGCACGGCGGACTGGAGGTCCGCCGTCGGGTAGGAAAGGAGCGCGGAGAGCGCCTTGAAGGTCTTCATTTCCAGCCCTCCGCCGGTGTCACGAACTTGCGGCTGCCGAAGAGCTTGCCGCCGGTGGTGCCGGTGGAGCAGCCGTTGCCGTCGGTGAAGCCGCAGCCGCCGCGCAGGTCGTAGGCGTCCTCCACGAGTTCCCGGTGCGTCGTCGGGATGACGAAGCGGTCCTCGTAGTTGGCGAGCGCCATGACCTTGTACATCTCGTCGATCTGATGCGGGGTGAGCCCGACACGCTTGGCGACACCGATGTTGACGACCCCGTCCACGGTCTTCGACCGCATGTAGGAGCGCATCGCGAGCATCCGTTCGAGCGCGGAGATCACCGGCGCCTCGTCGCCCGCGGTCAGCATGTTGGCGAGGTAGCGGACCGGGATGCGGAGCGATTTCACGTCCGGCATGTCGTCCTGAACCGCGACCTGACCGGCCGCCGCGGCGTTCTGGATCGGCGACAGCGGCGGGATGTACCACACCATCGGCAGCGTCCGGTATTCCGGATGCAGCGGGAACGCGATCTTCCACTCCATCGCCATCTTCCAGATCGGCGACTTGCGGGCGGAGGCGATCCAGTCCTCCGGCACGCCCTCGGCGCGGGCGGCCTCGATCACCTTCGGGTCGTTCGGGTCGAGGAACACGCCGAGCTGGGCGTCGTAGAGGTCCTTTTCACCCGAAACCGCCGCGGCCTCCGCGATCTTGTCGGCGTCATAGAGCATCACGCCGATGTAGCGGATCCGGCCCACGCAGGTTTCCGAGCAGACCGTCGGCATGCCGGATTCCAGGCGCGGATAGCAGAGCGTGCACTTCTCCGACTTCCCCGTCGACCAGTTGTAGTAGATCTTCTTGTAGGGGCAGCCCGAGACGCACATCCGCCAGCCGCGGCACTTCTCCTGGTCGATCAGCACCACGCCGTCCTCTTCGCGCTTGTAGATCGCGCCCGAGGGGCACGACGCGGCGCAGGCCGGGTTGAGGCAGTGCTCGCAGAGACGCGGCAGATACATCATGAACGTATTTTCATACTGTCCGTAGATGTCCTTCTGGATGCCCTCGAAGTTGTAGTCCTTGCCACGCTTCTCGAACTCGCCGCCGAGGATCTCCTCCCAGTTCGGACCCCATTCGATCTTCTCCATCCGCTCGCCCGAGACTTTCGACCGCGGGCGCGCGGTGGGGAAGGCCTCCATTTCGGGGGCCGATTTCAGGTGATCGTAGTCGAAGTCGAACGGCTCGTAGAAGTCGTCGATTTCCGGCAGGTCGGGGTTGGCGAAGATGTTCGCGAGAATCCGCCACTTGCCGCCCTGCTTGGGCTTGAGACCGCCCGAAGCAGTGCGTTCCCAGCCGCCGTTCCAGCGCTTCTGGTTCTCCCAGTCCTTCGGATAGCCGATGCCGGGCTTGGTCTCGACGTTGTTGAACCAGGCGTATTCGACGCCGTCGCGGCTGGTCCAGACGTTCTTGCAGGTGACGGAACAGGTGTGACACCCGATGCATTTATCGAGGTTCAGCACCATGCCGATTTGTGCGCGTACTTTCATTCCGCAGCCTCCACTTTCGAAGCCGGCCGGTCGAGCCAGTCGACCGTATCCATCTTGCGGACCACGACGAGTTCGTCGCGGTTCGAGCCGACGGTGCCGTAATAGTTGAACCCGTAGCTCTGCTGGGCATAGCCGCCGATCATGTGCGTGGGCTTCACGATCGCGCGGGTGACGGAGTTGTGGATACCGCCCCGTTTCCGCGTGATGTTCGAGCCCGGCGTGTTCACGATCTTCTCCTGGGCGTGATACATCAGGCACATGCCGTCCTTCACACGCTGCGACACGACGGCCCGCGCGGTCAGAACGCCGTTCGAGTTGAAGACCTCGATCCAGTCGTTGTCGACGATGCCCGCCGTCTTCGCATCATTCTCCGAGACCCAGACGACCGGACCGCCCCTGTTCAGCGTGAGCATCAGGAGGTTGTCGGAATAGGTCGAGTGGATGCCCCATTTCTGGTGCGGAGTGATGAAGTTCAGGACGACGTGCTTCTCGTTGGCGCCCAGGGCACCGGTCGCCGAGGCGTTGATCGTCTTGAGGTCGACCGGCGGCCGCCAGGTCACGAAGAATTCGCCGAAGGCCTGCATCCATTCGTGGTCCTGGTAGAGCTGCTGGCGGCCCGAGACGGTGCGCCACGGGATCAATTCGTGGACGTTGGTCCAGCCGGCGTTGTAGCAGACCTCCTCGCTCTCGATGCCCGACCAGGTCGGGGACGAGATGATCTTGCGCGGCTGCGCGGCGATGTCGCGGAAGCGGATCTTCTCGTCTTCCTTGACCTCGGCCAGGTGGGCGTGCTCTCGGCCGGTGGCCTTCGAGAGCGCGTCCCAGGCCTTGACCGCCACCTCGCCGTTGGTTTCCGGCGCGAGCATCAGGATGACCTCGGCCGCGTCGATCGCGGTTTCGATCTTCGCCATGCCCTCGGTCGGGCCGGTCACATGGGTGCCGTTCAGGTCCTTGAGGTGATGCACCTCGACCTTGGTGTCCCAGGCGATGCCCTTACCGCCGTTGCCGACCTTCTCCATGAGCGGCCCAAGCGAGGTGAAGCGAGCGTAGAGGTTCGGGTAGTCCCGCTCGACCGCGATATAGGCCGGCGCGGTCTTGCCCGGAACGAGGTCGCATTCGCCCTTCTTCCAGTCCTGGACGATCGGCTGCGCGATCTCGCCGGGGCTGTCGTGCTGCAGCGGCAGCTGCACCACGTCGGTCTCCACCCCGAGGATCTCGGGCGCGACCTCGGAGAACTTCTTCGCGATCGACTTGAAGATCTCCCAGTCCGACTTCGACTCGTAGGCCGGGTCCACCGCCGCCTGCAGCGGGTGGATGAACGGGTGCATGTCGGAGGTGTTGAGGTCGTCCTTCTCGTACCACGACGCGGTCGGCAGCACGATGTCGGAATAGACCGCCGTCGTCGACATGCGGAAGTCGAGCGTGACGAGGAGGTCGAGCTTGCCCTCCGGCGCCTTGTCGTGCCAGCGGGCCTCCACGGGCTTCGTCCGGCCTTCCTCGCCAAGATCCTTGCCGAGAACACCGTGATCGGTGCCGAGAAGGTGCTTGAGGAAGTACTCATGCCCCTTGCCCGACGAGCCGAGAAGGTTCGAGCGCCAGACGAAGAGGTTGCGCGGCCAGTTCTCCGGTGCATCCGGATCCTCGGCGGACATTTCCAGCGTTCCCGCTTTCAACTGCTCGGCGACGTATTCCGGGATGGTCTTGCCCGCCGCCTTCGCCGCCTTGCCCACCTCGAGCGGGTTGGTGCGGAGCTGCGGCGCCGACGGCAGCCAGCCCATCCGCTCGGCGCGGATGTTGTAGTCGATCAGGCTGAGGTCCTTGTAGTCGCCGTCCGGCGCGGTCGGCGAGAGGATCTCGGACGACGACACCGTCTCATAGCGCCACTGGTCGGTATGGGCGTACCAGGCCGAGGTGGAGTTCATGTGCCGCGGCGGACGCGCCCAGTCGAGCGCGAAGGCGAGCGCGGTCCAGCCGGTCTGCGGACGCAGCTTTTCCTGGCCGACGTAATGCGCCCAGCCGCCACCGGACTGACCCACGGCGCCGCACATCACCAGCATGTTGATGACGGCCCGGTAATTCATGTCCATGTGGTACCAGTGGTTCATCGCCGCGCCGATGATGATCATCGACTTGCCGTTCGTCTTCTCGGCATTGGTGGCGAATTCCCGTGCGACCTGGATGATCCGGTCGCGCTTCACGCCGGTGATCTTCTCCGCCCAGGCGGGGGTGAAGGGCACGTCAGCATTGAAGTCGCTCGCGACATGATCGCCGCCGAGGCCGCGGTCGAGGCTGTAGTTGGCGCAGAAGAGGTCGAACACGGTGGCGACGTAATGCTCCTCGCCGTCCGCGAGCTTGATCTTCTTCACCGGCACGTTGCGGGTCAGCACCTCGCCGCGCGCGTCGTTCTCCCAGCCATTGGTGGCCGCGCCGCCGAAATAGGGAAAGTCGACGCCGATCACGTCATCGCGGTCGGTGTCGAGGACGAGGCTCATCTTGAGCGTGACATCCTTGCCCTCGGCCTTCTCCTCGAGGTTCCACTTGCCGGTCTCACCCCAGCGGAAGCCCACGGAGCCGTTCGGCACCACGATGCTGCCCGACTTCTCGTCGATCGCGACCGTCTTCCATTCGGGGTTGTTCGACTGGCCGAGCGACTTGTCGAAGTCGGAGGCCCGAAGCTGCTTGCCGGGCACATAGCCGTCGCCCTTCGGCTCCAGCTTCACCAGCATCGGCATGTCGGTGTACTTGCGGCAGTAGTCCTCGAAATACTCCGCCTGCCGGTCGAGGTGGTACTCGCGCAGGATCACGTGGCCCATCGCCATGCCGAGCGCGGCATCCGTGCCTTGCTTGGCGTTGAGCCAGATGTCGGAGAACTTCGCGGCCTCGGAATAGTCGGGGCTGACGACCGCCGACTTGGTGCCGCGATAGCGCGCCTCGGTGTAGAAATGCGCGTCCGGGGTCCGGGTCTGCGGCACGTTCGAGCCCCAGAGGATCAGGTAGCCCGCATTGTACCAATCGGCCGATTCCGGCACGTCGGTCTGCTCACCCCAAGTCATCGGCGAGGCCGGCGGCAGGTCGCAGTACCAGTCGTAGAACGACATGCAGGTGCCGCCGAGAAGGCTGAGGTAGCGCGAGCCCGCCGCGTAGGAGACCATCGACATCGCCGGGATCGGCGAGAAGCCGAACACCCGGTCGGGGCCGTAGGTCTTCGCCGTATAGGCGTTGGCGGCGGCGGTGATCTCGGTCACCTCGTCCCAGGTCGCGCGGACGAAGCCGCCCTTGCCGCGGATCCTGGTGTAATCCGCGCGCTTGGCCGGATCGGCCTGGATCGCCTTCCAGGCCTCGATCGGGCTCTTGGACTTGCGCAGGTCACGCCACATCCGCATCAGCCGGCCACGCACCAAGGGTGTCTTCACCCGGTTGGCCGAGTAGAGATACCAGCTGTAGGAGGCGCCGCGCGCACAGCCGCGCGGCTCGTGGTTCGGCAGGTCCGCGCGGGTGCGCGGATAGTCGGTCTGCTGGGTCTCCCAGGTCACGATCCCGGACTTGACGTAGATCTTCCAGGAGCACGACCCGGTGCAGTTCACCCCGTGGGTGGAGCGCACGATCTTGTCGTGGCGCCACCGGTTCCGGTAGGTGTCCTCCCAGTCGCGGTTTTCGATTGTGGTCTGTCCGTGGCCGTCCGCAAAGGTATCCTTGCGGACGGATTTCAGGAAGTTCAGACGGTCGAGAAGATGGCTCATCTTGCTCTCCTTACAGTTCAGGCCTGAGCCGGGGCGGCGGAAGGCCGACCACGCTCGAGGTCATGGAGAAGACCGCCGGGCCGCGTGTAGTAGACCCAGGTCAGGACAACACAGACCGCGTAGAAGATCAGGAAGCCCCAGAGCGCCATGAAGGGGGCGCCGGTCATCGCGATCGAGGTGCCATAGGCCTTCGGGATGAAGAAGGCGCCGTAGGCGGCGATCGCCGAGGTGAAGGCGATGATCGCGGCGCTCTCGCGCTCCGCCTGCTTGCGGCTGGCGGCGGCGTCGAGGTTCGGCATGAGACGCGGGATCTCGCGGCCCATGATCGCCGGGATCATCTGGAAGGTGGAGGCGTTGCCGATGCCGGTCAGCATGAACAGCGCCATGAAGCAGGCGAAGAAGCCGGCGAAGGAACCGCCCGTGCCGTCTGTCGGCAGGAAGGTGATGACGCCGAAGACCGCCACGATCATGCCGAGGAAGGTCCAGAAGGTGACCCGGCCGCCGCCGAACTTGTCCGAGACCCAGCCGGTGGCCGCGCGGGAGAGCGCGCCGACGAGGGGGCCGAGGAAGACGTACTGCAGCGCGTTCACTTCCGGGAACATGAGCTTGGTCAGGAGCGGGAAGCCCGCCGAGTAGCCGATGAAGCTGCCGAAGGTCCCGGTGTAGAGGATGCACATGATCCAGTTGTGGAAGCGGGTGAAGATGATCGCCTGGTCACGGAACGAGGCCTTCGCGTCGGCGATGTCGTTCATGCCGAACCAGGCCGCGATGGTGGCGACGATGATGAAGGGCACCCAGACAAAGCCAGCGTTCTGCATCCAGAGCTCGCCGCCATCGGCCAGCTGCACCGGCGCACCGCCCATGGCGCCGAAGACGCCCATGGTGATGACGATCGGCACGAGGAACTGCATGACCGACACGCCGAGGTTGCCGAGGCCCGCATTCAGGGCGAGCGCGTTGCCCTTTTCAGCCTTCGGGAAGAAGTAGGCGATGTTGGCCATCGAGGAGGCGAAGTTGCCGCCGCCGAGACCGCAGAGGAGCGCCAGCACCATGAAGATCAGGTAGGGCGTCTCGGGGTTCTGCACCGCATAGCCGATGCCGATGGCCGGCAGGAGGAGCGATGCGGTCGAGAGCGTCGTCCAGAGCCGGCCGCCGAAGATCGGCACCATGAAGCTGTAGAAGATCCGCAGCGTCGCACCCGAAAGGCCGGGCAGCGCGGCGAGCCAGAAGAGCTGGCCGGGCGTGAAGTCGAAGCCGATGGCCGGGAGCCGGGCGACGACCATCGACCACACCATCCAGACCGAGAAGGCCAGGAGCAGCGCCGGGATCGACAGCCACAGGTTGCGGCGCGCGATCTTGCGGCCCTTCTCGTCCCAGAACGCCTTGTCCTCGGGACGCCAGTCGTCAAGTGTATGCGTGGTCATTACCGTCTTTCCAGGAATGTGGATGGGCTGCATCTCGGGCAGGCCCGGAAGCTCGTCGAGCGTCTTGCCGATGGCGGCACGTTCCATCTGACGGATGGACATGTGCATCCAGGCGAGCGCGATCGCGACGAGGATGAAGAGCAGCGCGAAGCAGCTCGTGTAGATGCCGGTCAGGTCGAGGAGCGCCCCGAACATGATCGGCAGGATGAAGCCGCCGAGGCCGCCGATCATGCCGACGAGGCCGCCGACCGCTCCGACGTGCTTCGGATAGTAGACCGGGATGTGCTTGTAGACCGCGGCCTTGCCCAAGGACATGAAGAAGCCGAGGCAGAAGAGCGTCACGACGAAGGGCCAGCGCCCCATCTCGGTCGAGAAGGTGATCGGGCCGTCCTTGCCCTGGATGACGTAGTCGGTGGGCGGGTAGGACAGCATGAAGAGGAAGACCAGCGAGAAGCCGAAGGTCCAGTACATGACCGAACGGGCGCCGAAGCGGTCCGAAAGGTGGCCGCCATAGGCGCGGAAGAGCGAGGCGGAAAGCGAGAAGGCCGCCGCCGACATGCCTGCCGTCTTCACGTCGACGCCGTAGACGTCGATCAGGTAGTGCGGCATCCACAGCGCCAGCGCCACGAAGGCGCCGAAGACGAAGAAGTAGTAGAGCGAGAAGCGCCAGACCTGGAGGTTCCGCAAGGGCGCGAACTGCTCACGCAGGCTCGGCGCCTTGACGCCGGTTTTGCGGCGCTCGACCAGCATCGGGTCGTCCTTGGCAAGGATGAAGAAGATCACGCCCATGAGCGCGATGCCGACGGCCCAGACCTGCGCCACGCCCTGCCAGCCATAGGCCACCATCACGAAGGGCGCGAGGAACTTGGTCACCGCCGCACCGACGTTGCCGGCACCGAAGATGCCGAGCGCGGTGCCCTGCTTGCCCGGCCCGTACCAGCGCGAGACATAGGCGACGCCGATGATGAACGAGCCGCCGGCGAGGCCGATGCCCAGCGCGGCGATCAGGTACATGACGTAGCTGTCGGCGAGCGTCAGCGCCCAGGTCGCGAGACCCGTCAGGATCATCTGCAGCGAGAACACGATCTTGCCGCCGTATTTCTCGGTCCAGACGCCGAGAATCAGGCGTGTGAGCGAGCCCGTGAGGATGGGGGTCGCGACCAGAAGGCCGAACTCGAACTCCGAGAGCCCGAGCTCTTTCTTGATCGCGACGCCGATGATGGAAAAGATCGTCCAGACTGCAAAGCAGACCGTGAACGCAATGGTGCTGAGTGCTAGGGCGCGGGTCTGATCGCCCTTCGACACATGCGAGCCATCAAGCATTGTCGCCTCCGTGAGTGGTGGCACGGGTGGCAAGGGCCCCCGCGATTGGCGGCAAAGAACCACCACGTCGATTCCCAAGGTTTGATCGAGGTCAAATTCTTGCGATTTTCCCGGAAAATTCAGGTTCTTATGAAGAATGTCCGGTCAGGCGGAGAAATCGTTCGCCCGGCGCTCGGACAAATTCCATTGCGCGGATCGACACTTGCCGCCGCAAGCCTTAACATTTATCAAGCCGACAATTCCGCTTCTGGTGATTCATGCGCGACGCCGACCTCGAAGAGATCCGCGACCTGTCGCTCTTCCGCGACATGGATGACGCGCATTTCGCCGCGCTCATGCGCGGCGCCTATCACCAGTCCTTTCCGCCCCAGGTCACGCTGATCGAGGAGGGGCAGGCGGCCGACTTCCTGCATGTCGTCACCGAGGGTGCGGTCGAGATGTACGCCCGCTGGGAAGGCCGCGAGACCACGATGTCGGTGGTGCGCCCGGTCTCGACCTTCATCCTCGCGGCCTGCATCAACGATGCGCCCTACCTGATGTCGGCGCGAACGCTGATGCCGTCGCGGGTCGCGCTGATCCCGGGCTCCGACCTGCGCACCGCCTTCACCAAGGATCCCGCCTTCGCGAAGGCGATCGTCGGCGAACTCGCCAGCTGCTACCGCAGCGTCGTGCGCCATGCCAAGGATCTGAAGCTGCGCGCCTCGCGCGAACGGCTTGCCGCCTATCTCCTGCGCCACGTACCCGCCCACGGCGCGCTGGACTTCGATCTGCAGATCGAGAAGCGGCTGCTCGCCTCCTATCTCGGGATGACGCCGGAGAACCTGTCGCGCGCCCTCCGCTCGCTGCGCGACGACGGCGTCGCGGTGGAAGGCCAGCACGTGACGATCTCCGATTTCGACGCCCTGACGGCGGTTGCCCGGCCGACGGCACTGATCGACGGCCCGGATTACTGCGGCAGGGAAGGGTCCGAATCCCCGTCGCGGCGTGATCCGGGCGGTCATTGAGCCGGGAGTATCCCCCACGCCCGTCCCCGCACCGGGGTTCTCCGCGATGTGCGAGAGCGCACAAGCTATGTGCACGGCCCGGACCCCACCTCTGAAACGTTCCGGCCTACGCCGCCGTGAGCGGCGGCCGGGCCCGGCGGCGCCACTTCACGGTGTTTTCTTCCGAACCACAGCGGGTTGCGTCAACCCATCGCACGACTGTGACTCCCCGAAACATCACGGGCACGGTCCGGCAATTCCGCGTGAGCCGACGCGACCCGACTGTGATTTCCTTTAGCGGCGCCCGGCACGCATGTTGGTGTCACAGGGCACACCCGGCCCGATCAGTCGAAACACGAAACCGTCGAAAGGACCGAAGATGACACGCCTGATGATCGCAATCGCACTCGTTCTTGCCGCCGCCGGCACCGCCTCGGCCGTCACCGACCCGAGCGAACTGAGCGGGCCCGCCCGCATGGAGGCCCAGCGCCTCGTTCCGAACGGCAACTTCGACAATCTGACTTCGGCGCAGGCCGACGCGATCCGCTCGATCCTGTCGAGCGAAGAAGATGCACGCGGCGGCCAGATCCGCTCGGTGCTGAACTGACCCGATCGCGCCACGTTTCGGGCGCCCCGTTTGGGGCGCCCTTTTCATGTGTGCCGCCTGACCGGCGCGTTCACGAGATGCGGACATTTCTGTAACGGTCTTGGCGCGGCCCCGGCCTTCGTTGCACAACTGTCGGAAATGACTGGGGATCGCATGACCGGACCGAACATGAACCGTCGCGCGGCACCGGCCACCGGCAGCAACGACCGGGCCCGGCGCACATGAGAAAGCCGGCGCTCTTTCTCGCTCTCGCCGTCGTCATCGCCGCCCTGATCTGGCTGATCGGCCGCAATCCGCCCGATCTCGACATGCTGCGTGAACAGTTGATCGACCTCGACGCCTGGCGCGTCGAGCGGCCCCTGCTCGTCGCCGCACTCTTTTTCGCAGCCTATGTCGCGGTCACCGCGCTGTCGCTGCCGCTCGCGGTGTGGATGACGCTCGCGGCGGGCGCGCTGTTCGGCTTCGGCTGGGGGCTCGTTCTCGTCTCCTTCGCCTCGACGATCGGCGCGACGCTCGCTTTCCTTGCTGCCCGTTATCTCCTCTCTGACTGGGTGCATGGAAGATTCGGCAACCGCCTGCAGGCCATCGACGAGGGGATGACGCGCGACGGCGCCTTCTACCTCTTCACGCTCAGGCTGATCCCGGCGGTGCCGTTCTTCGCGATCAACCTCCTGATGGGACTGACGCCGATCAAGGCCTGGGTCTTCTACCTCGTCAGCCAGATCGGCATGCTCGCCGGCACCGCGGTCTATGTGAACGCGGGCACCCAGCTTGCCCAACTCGAAAGCCTGTCGGGCATCCTGTCGCCGCCGCTGATCCTGTCGTTCCTGCTGCTTGGCTTCTTTCCCTGGATCGCGAAATTCGCCCTGCGGCTCGTGAAGCGGCGGCGCGCCCATGCCGGCTGGAGCCGCCCCGCGCGCTACGACCGCAACCTCGTGGTGATCGGCGCCGGTGCCGCCGGTCTGGTCTCCGCCTATATCGCGGCGGCGGTGAAGGCGAAGGTGACGCTGGTCGAGTCCCACAAGATGGGTGGCGACTGCCTGAACTACGGCTGTGTGCCCTCGAAGGCGCTGATCCGTTCGGCCAAGCTCGCGCATCAGATGCGCCATGCCGACCGCTACGGGCTGGCGGCGACGCGGCCGGAATTCTCCTTCCGTGGCATCTTCGAACGTATCCAGGCGGTGATCGCCGCGATCGAGCCGCATGACAGCGTCGCGCGTTACGAAGGTCTAGGCGTCGACGTGCGGCGCGGCCATGCCCGACTGATCGACCCCTGGACGGTCCAGATCACCGATTACGCCGGCAATGCCGAACGGCTCACGACCCGCGCAGTGATCCTCGCCACCGGCGCCGCACCCTTCGTGCCGCCCTTGCCGGGGCTCGACGCGGTCGGCTATCTCACCTCGGACACGCTCTGGGAGGAGATGGCGCAGCGAGAGGCCGGGCCGAAGCGGCTCGTGGTGCTCGGCGGCGGGCCGATCGGCTGCGAGCTGGCGCAGAGCTTCGCGCGGCTCGGCTCCGAGGTCACACAGGTCGAGATGCTGCCGCGCCTTCTGATCCGCGAGGACGAGGAGGTTTCGGCGCTGGTCAAGGCGTCGATGGAGGCCGACGGGGTCACCGTGCTGACCGGGCACCGGGCGCGGGCCTGCGGCATCACCGATGGCGAGAAGTGGATCGAGGTCGAGGCCGGGGGAAAGACCCGGCGCATCGCCTTCGACGATCTCCTCGTCGCGGTCGGGCGCGCGGTGCGGCTCGACGGCTACGGGCTCGAGGAACTGGGCATCCCGACCGGGAAGGTCATCGAGACGAACGAATTCCTGGAGACGCTCTACCCCAACATCCTCGCTGCGGGCGACGCGGCGGGACCCTTCCAGTTCACCCATACCGCCGCGCATCAGGCCTGGTTCGCGACCGTCAACGCGCTCTTCGGCAAGTTCAAGCGGTTCCGCGCCGATTACCGGGTGATCCCCTGGGCGACCTTCACCGATCCCGAGATCGCTCGCGTCGGCCTGAACGAGGCGGAGGCGCGAGAAAGGAAGATCCCGCACGAGGTCACGCGCTACGGCATCGACGATCTCGACCGGGCGATCGCGGACGGCGCGGCCAAGGGCTTCGTCAAGGTGCTGACGCCGCCGGGAAAGGACGAGATCCTCGGCGTGACCATCGCCGGCGAACATGCGGGCGACCTCATCGCCGAGTTCGTCTTCGCGATGAAGCAGGGCCACGGGCTCGGCAAGATCCTCTCGACGATCCACATCTATCCGACCCTGGCCGAGGCGAACAAGTTCGCCGCCGGGGAATGGCGCAAGGCGCATGTGAACCCGATCGCGCTGCGGCTACTCGAGCGGTTCCATGCCTGGCGGAGAGGCTGAATGATCGACCGCTACCTCCTGCCGCTGCAGCGCGCGGCGCTCATCCGCCCGGCGCGGGCGCTCGTCCGGCGCGGTGTCGGTGCCGATCTGGTGACGCTTGCGGGATTCGCGGCTGGGCTCCTCACGGTGGGCGCGCTGGCGGCGGGATGGTTCGGACTGGCGCTCCTCCTCATCGCGATGAACCGCCTCGCCGACGGGCTCGACGGCGCGGTCGCGCGCGAGGTGGGTCCGACCGAGCGCGGCGCCTTTCTCGACATCGCGCTCGACTTCGTCTTTTACGCGCTGGTGCCCTTAGGCTTCGCGCTCGCCGACCCCGGCGCCAATGCGCTGGCGGCGGCGGTACTCATCGCCGCCTTCGTCGGCACCGGATCGAGCTTCCTCGCCTTCGCCGCCATCGCGGCGCGGCGCGGGCTTTCCGCCGATGCCTATCCGGCGAAGGGCATCTACTACCTCGGCGGCCTGACCGAAGGCGCCGAAACCATCGCAATCTTCGCCGCGATGTGTCTCTGGCCCGCCGCCTTCCCGACGCTCGCCTGGAGCTTCGCCGCGCTCTGCGCCATCACCACGCTCAGCCGCTGGCACCAGGGCTGGACCGCCTTTTCCCCGACCGAACCAAGCTGACTAAGAACAGGAACCAACATGCGCCTTCCCCTACTCGCAACGCTGGCCTTCGGCCTCGCCGCCCCCGCCCTCGCCGGGGGCTGGGACGACACCGTCGCCGCCGCGCGTGGCCAGACCGTCTATTGGAACGCCTGGGGCGGCGACGAGCGCACCAACGACTTCATCGCCTGGGCGAGCGGCGCGCTTCAGGCGCAGTACGGCGTGACCATCAACCACGTGAAGCTCTCCGACACAGCCGAGGCGGTGACGCGGGTGATCGCCGAGAAGGCGGCCGGGCAGGCAGAGGACGGCTCGGTCGACCTCATCTGGATCAACGGGGCGAACTTCCTGTCGATGAAGGAGCAGGGTCTGCTGCACGGCCCGTTCCTCCAGAACCTGCCGAACGCGCGCTATCTCGACCTCTCGGAGGGCTCCGCGGCGGTGGTGGATTTCACGATCCCGACCGAGGGCTACGAGAGCCCCTGGCGGCTCGCGAAGTTCGTCCTGACCCGTGACAGCGCACGGGTGGCCGAGCCGCCGCGCTCGATGGCGGCGCTCCTTGACTGGGCCAAGGCCAATCCCGGCCGCTTCACCCACCCGGCGGTGACGAACTTCATGGGCTCCACCTTCCTCAAGCAGGCGCTGATCGAGCTTGCACCGGACCCTTCGGTACTGCAGGCCGAAGCCACGGATGAGGCGTTTTCGGCCGCAACAGAGCCGCTTTGGACTTGGTACGACGCGCTTCGTCCCAATCTCTGGCGCGAGGGCGTGACCTTCCCCGAGAACGAGAGCGTGCTGCAGCAGATGCTGAACGACGGCGAGGTCGATTTCGCGATGGCCTTCGACCCGGCGGCGGCGGCGGCGGCGGTCGAACGCGGCCTTCTGCCCGAGACGGTGCGGAGCTACGCGCCCGAGGCGGGCTCGATCGGCAACATCAGCTTCGTCGCGATTCCGTTCAACGCCGCACACAAGGAGGGCGCGATGGTGGTGGCGAACTTCCTCCTCGACCCCGCGGTGCAGGCGCGGGCGCAGGACATCACCGTCCTCGGCAGCTACTCGGTGCTCGACCCCGCGAAGCTCGACGCCGCGGCGAAGGCGGCCTTCGACGCCCTGCCCGACTCCCCTGCCCTGCCCTCAAACGAGGCCCTCGGCCCGACCCTCGGCGAGCCGCATCCGAGCTGGATGACCCGTCTCGCCGAGGACTGGGCGCGGCGCTACACCGAATGACGGCGCCCGAAGGCCGCCTGCTCCGGCTTCTGGTGCTCGGTGCGGTTGCGGGCGGCCTCGTGCTGCCGATCCTCGCCGGGCTCTGGGAGACCGCGCGGGCGGCCTTCGGCCATTTGCCGGCCATCGGGGCAGATGGGCTTTCGCTCGACCCCTGGCGACGACTCTTCGACCTGCCGGGCTTCGGCACCAGCCTGACGCTGACGCTCTGGACCGGCTTTGCCTCGACCGCGCTGGCGCTGGTGCTCGCGGTCGGCTTCGCCGCGGCGATGTACGACCGGGCGGGCTTTCGCGGCGGCGCCCGGCTGCTGGCGCCCTTTCTCGCGACGCCGCATGCGGCGCTGGCGATCGGCCTTGCCTTCCTCATCGCGCCTTCTGGCTGGATCTCCCGCCTCCTCAGCCCTTGGGCGACCGGCTGGGACCTGCCGCCCGACCTCGCCACGGTCAACGATCCGGCGGGACTCGCGCTGATCCTCGGGCTCCTGGTCAAGGAGGTGCCGTTCTTCCTCCTGGTAATCCTTGCGGCACTGTCGCAACTGCCGGTGCGCCGCCACCTCGAGGCGGGCCGCGCGCTCGGCTACGGGCACGGCGTGGTCTGGATCAAAGTGATCGGCCCACAGCTCTACCCGTTGATCCGGCTGCCGGTCTACGTGGTCCTCTCGTTCGCGCTCTCGATCGTCGACATGGCGATCGTGCTCGGCCCCTCGAACCCGCCGGTGCTGGCGGTGGCGGTCACGCGCTGGTTCCTCGCCGCCGAGACGACGCTGATCCTGCCCGCCTCGGCGGCGGCCCTCCTGCAAAGCGCGGTGGTGGCCGGCGGCATCGGCCTCTGGTGGGCCGCGGAACGGGCGCTCGCGCGGATCGGCCGGGTCTGGATCCGGCGCGGCGGGCGCGGGGTCTCGGCCGAACCGGGGCTCGTCGCGGCCGGGGCGGCGGTCACCGGGCTGATGGCGCTCGGCGCGGGAGCCTTGATGGCACTCGCCGTCTGGTCGGTCGCCTGGCGCTGGTCCTATCCGCGCGCCCTGCCGGAAAGCTGGAGCCTCGCCGCCTGGGGCCGTTCGGCCGCAGGCTGGGGAACGGCGGTCGAAAGCACGGTGATCATCGGCGTCGCGACGACCGCGCTGGCGCTGATCCTCGCCGTGGCCTGGCTCGAGGGCGAGGACCGCGGCCACCTGCCCCGCGCCACTTGGGCCGAGGCGCTGATCTACCTCCCGCTGCTCGTGCCGCAGATCGCCTTCCTCTACGGGCTCCACGTCGTCTTCCTCAAAGCCGGGATCGGCGGCGGGATCAGTGCAGTGATCTGGGCGCATGCGCTTTTCGTCTTTCCCTATGTGATGATCGCGCTCTCCGATCCGTGGCGTGCGCTCGATCCGGCGTACATACGTGCGGCGGCGGCGCTCGGCGCCGGACCGGTTCGACGGCTCTTCGCGGTCAAGCTGCCGATCCTGCTGCGCCCGCTGTTGACCGCCGCGGCGATCGGCTTCGCGGTTTCGGTCGCGCAATACCTGCCGACGCTCTTCATGGGCGCAGGCCGGGTCGCAACGCTGACGACCGAGGCGGTGACGCTTTCGTCAGGCTCCGACCGCCGGGTCACCGGCGTCTATGCCGTTCTGCAGGCGGCGCTGCCGTTCCTCGCCTATCTCGCCGCGCTTGGCGTACCGGCGATTCTACACCGCCACCGGGCCGGGCTGTCAGGGGGTGCCGCGTGAGGGGTCTGATGCTTAAATCAGTATCTATTCAGGCGGAAAATGGCGCAGAACCGCTCTTTTCGCCGCTCTCACTCGCGGTCGCGCCGGGCAGCGTCACGACCATTGTCGGCCCCTCGGGCATCGGCAAGTCGACGCTGATGGAGTTCATCGGCGGCCATCTGCCGCGCGGCTTTCGCGCCTCGGGCGATGTGATCCTCGACGGCCGCAACGTCACCCGCCTGCCGGCCGAGGCGCGGCGGATCGGCATCCTGTTTCAGGACGCGGCGCTCTTTCCGCATCTCTCGGTCGGCGACAACCTCGCCTTCGGGCTCGCCGCGCATGTCAGGGGCCGCGCGGCGCGTACTGCCGCGGTGGCAATGGCTCTCGATCAGGCCGGGCTTCCGGGCTTCGCGGCACGCGATCCCGCGACGCTCTCGGGCGGCCAGCGCGCCCGGGTGGCGCTGATGCGGACGCTTCTGGCCGAGCCATGCGCGCTGTTGCTCGATGAGCCCTTCGCGAAGCTCGACCCGGCGCTGCGCGAAGAACTGCGGCGCTTCGTCTTCGACCATGTCCGCGACCGCGACATTCCCGTGCTGATGGTCACCCACGACGCCGCCGATGCAGAAGCCGCCGGCGGCCCGGTGGTCAGCCTGTAGCCTCCTCCCCGGAAGGCGCGTCGTCGCTCCAGCGCAGAAGCCGGTGGTCGAAACCGCCCTGGAGATGCGGTTTGACCACCGCGAAATAGGGCGACAGGTCGAAGTCGCGCGGCGTGAACAGCGAATGGTGGCGGATGTGGTAGATCTCGCGCCGCGCATAGGCGCTTCCGGTCCTGACCTCGACCTCGGGCAGGATCGGGTAGCGGATCGACTGGAAGGCCTGGGCGATGAGCGAGGAACAGATCGCCCGCGTCGGGTCGCCCGAGCCGAAGGCGATCATCCGCCGCCGCCAGCGCACCGGCACCGGCGGGGTCGGGAAGAAGTAGCGCAAGAGATCAAAGATGTGGTGCATGTCGTAGCGCAGGCCGAGATGTTGGCGCATGTAGTCCACCACCTTCGCGCGTTCGTCCGCATTCAGCCCGACGGCGCGGCAGATCCGCGTATTGTAGCTCGCGTACTTGCTGAGCGGCCGCGCGACGCAGCCCTCGCCGAGGTTGACCTCGATCAGCCGCGGCCGTTCGCCGCCTTCCTCCGGCTTCGGCAGCACGTCTCCGACATAGAGCGCGGCATGGCTCCAGGTCGACTGGGTGAGGTACTTGATCGCGGTCGCCACCCGCTCGGACCCCTCAATGAGCAGAACATCACCGGGAACGAGGGTGCGGCAGAGGCTGCCGAAGTCGGACGGCGTGTAAGGTTCGTAGCCGGAGACCTGCTTGGTCAGCCGCCGCGCCATCGCGCGGCCGAGACGATCCAGAATTGTGTCTGTTCCAGCCAAAAACGTGTCATTCATCGCCGCCTCCGCATCCTGATCCGGGCTCAGGTCGCACTGATCGCCCGGTGGCGCTTGGGTCTGCCACCGGGATTCCTCCTTACCGGGGTCTGGAATAGGATATGATGCGTGGCAGGTTCGTGGTCATCAACTGGCCTCAACTCGCAGCGAGCCGGTTGAAGCGGACCTTGGATCGGAAACCGGGAGCGCCGGAAGGAAATGACGTGAGTGACGACCGGGAGATCGTGCCAGACCGCCCCGGCAACGGTGAGCGGGCCGGCCGCATTGGCGGGCGGATCGCGCGGCTCGGCCGGCGTATCGCGGTGCTTCTGCTCCTCGTCTGGGTCGCGCATGGGCTGATCGGCTGGACGATGGCGGAATCGCAGGCTCTCAAGGGCGGCGAGATCCCGGCTCTGTGGGTGCTGGTGCTTCTGCTCGTCGCCTATGCGCTCCTCATCGCGCTGCCGTTCGTGCCGGGGGTGGAGCTTGGCTTGACGCTCTTGATGGTCGAGGGCGGCTGGATCGCGCCCTTCATCTGGGGGGCGACGCTCGCCGGGCTGATGCTCTCGTTCCTGGTGGGGCTGGCCCTGCCCTACCCGGCCCTGCGCCGCACGCTCGCCGATCTCCGCCTCTGCCGCGCGGCCGAGCTCGTGGCGCAGATCGAGCCCCTGGACCGCGAGGCGCGGCTTGACCACTTGCGAAGCCACCTGCCGGGCTGGCTGGCGCCGCTGGCGCGGAACTACCGCTATCTCCTGCTGGCGCTTCTGATCAACCTGCCGGGCAATTCGGTGATCGGCGGCGGCGGCGGCATCCTCATGGTCGCGGGATGCAGCCGCCTCTTCGCGGCGCCGGTGACGCTTCTGACCGTGGCGCTCGCGGTCGCACCGGTGCCAATTCTCGTCTTCGCGCTCGGCGAGGGGCTGCCGTTGCCGGGGTTCTGAGACCCGGCGCCTCAGCCGACCCGGCGGCGGGCGAGGCTCGGCCCCGAGGGTCCGAAGCGGTTGCGCAGGATCTGCAAGAGCCGGCGATGCATCGAGCGGTGCCGGTTGCGGATATGCAGGCCGGCATAGATCGGCTGCGGAATCGGCGGCGCATCACCGACCAAGCGGCAGGTGCCGGCGCGGATGAGGTCGGTGGCCGACTGGCGCAATACATAGGCCGTCCCGCCGAGCGACCCCAGAAGCGCGACCATCGCCGCGTTCTGGCCGATCGACAGGCTCGCGGAGGCCAGCCGCGGATGCATCTGCGCATGAATCTGCGGCATAGCGTCGGAGTAATGCGGCATGATGTAGGTCTCGGCGTTCACCTCGCCGAGCCGGTCGGTCTCGGTCGAGACCATGAGATAGGTGATCTCGCCCAGCGTCTCGAAATAGAGGTCGGGGTGGAAGCGCGGGGTGAAGAGGATCGCGAAATCCTCGACACCGGTGGAGAGGTCGGAACTCATCTGCGCCGAATAATCGGCCTCGAAGAGGAAGGAGGTGCCGGGCAGCGCGGCGCGGAAATCCTTGATCAATTCGGAGAAGTGGATGCCGACGAGGTCATGCTGGATGCCGATCCGCATCGTCACCGCGCCGGAGCCGGTTTCACCGATCGCGTGGCGCGCCTCGGTCCAGCCGTGCAGCAGCGCCCGCGCGTGCGGCGCGAAGCGCAACCCCTCGGTCGTGAGCTCGGTGCCCGAGCGCGAGCGGATGAAGAGCCGGTGGCCGAGCGTCGCCTCGAGCGAACGGACGCGTCCCGACACGGTGGACTGGGTGATGCCGAGCCGGTCGGCGGTGCGATTGAAGCTCCGGGTGGTGCAGAGGTCGAGGAAGGTCTCGATGAGCTCGATCTGCATCAGAGCGTCATCCCGTCGGGAAGGGGGCCGAGATCCGCGCGGACCGTCGCGAGCGTGTCGAGATCGCGCACCCATTCGTAGAAGATGCCCTTCACGGTCGTCACGGTGATCCCGGCATCGCGCATCCGGTCGAGCCCGGCCCCGTGGCAATCGCCCGGCGATCCGGTCGCGTCGACCAGCACCGCGACCCGGAACCCGGCGGCGAGAAGCCCGAGCGCCGACTGGGCGACGCAGACATCCGTCTCGAGCCCCACAAGCACCGCCTGCGGTCGCTGGAAGGCGCGGGCGCCGGCGAGGATGTCGGCCTGGCCGGCGAGGCCGAAGATCCGCTTGTCGTGGACCGGTACGTCCGCACCGAGCGCCGCGACGATCTCGGGCAGGGGCGGGCCGTTCCGGGCGATATCCTCGGCCATGGCCAAAACCGGGATGCCGAGTCGCCGGGCGGTGCCGATCAGCCAGCGGATCCGGTCCACGAGAGGCGCGCGCGCCTCGGGTGCGAGCTTGTCGACAAAGAGCTTCTGCACGTCGATCACCGCGAGAAACGACTTCGATCGGTGGAACAGGGGATCGGACATGATGCGACTCCGCTAATCGATCTTTCCGATCAATAATACGACACCTGACGAATTGAAAGCGGGGTGAACTGCCCCGATACTCCGGCCGCAAATCACCTTGGGGGGCGTCATGGCCGAGATTCCGACAACAGCGCGCGTGGTCATCATCGGGGGCGGCGCCGTCGGCGTCTCGACCCTCTATCATCTGGCCAAGGCGGGCTGGACCGACTGCGTGCTGCTGGAGAAGAACGAGCTGACCGCCGGATCGACCTGGCATGCGGCGGGCAACGTGCCGACCTTCTCGACGTCGTGGTCGATCATGAACATGCAGCGCTATTCGACCGAGCTCTATCGCGGTCTCGGCGAGGCGGTCGACTATCCGATGAACTACCATGTCACCGGCTCGATCCGGCTTGCCCATTCCAAGGAGCGGATGCAGGAATTCGAGCGCGCGAAGGGCATGGGCCGCTACCAGGGCATCGACATGGAGATGCTCGGGGTGGACGAGATCCAGGGCAAGTATCCGTTCATCGAATTGCATGACCTGAAAGGCGCGCTTTACGATCCGACCGACGGCGACATCGACCCCGCGCAGCTGACGCAGGCGCTGGCCAAGGGCGCCCGCGACCTCGGCGCGACGATCCTGCGCTTCACCCCGGCGACGGGCGTGAGCCGCGAGAACGGCGAATGGATCATCCATACCGAGAAGGGCGACATCCGCTGCGAATATGTCGTCAACGCCGCCGGCTACTACGCCCAGAAGGTGGGCGAGTGGTTCAAGCCCTATGGCGGGCGCACCGTGCCGATGATGGTGATGAGCCACCAGTACCTCCTCTCGGAGCCGGTGGCCGAGCTCGAGGCCTGGTCGAAGGAACATGGCCGCAAGCTGCCGCTCCTGCGCGACGTCGACACCTCCTACTACCTGCGGCAGGAGAAGACCGGCTTCAACCTTGGGCCTTATGAGCGCAACTGCAAGGCGCATTGGGTGACGCCGAACGACCCGTTCCCGGAGGATTTCTCGTTCCAGCTCTATCCGGACGATCTCGACCGGCTGGAGTGGTATATCGAGGACGCGATGGCGCGGGTGCCGCTCCTCGGCTCGTCGGGCATCAGCCGCGTCATCAACGGGCCGATCCCCTATGCGCCGGACGGGTTGCCGCTGATGGGGCCGATGCCGGGCGTGCCGAACGCCTTCGAGGCCTGCGTCTTCACCTTCGGCATCGCCCAGTCCGGCGGCGCGGGCAAGGTGATGGCGGAATGGATCACCGAAGGCGCGACCGAATGGGACATGTGGGCGGTCGATCCGCGCCGCTACACTGACTACACCGACCGCGACTACTGCATCGCCAAGGGCATGGAGACCTATGGCCACGAATACGCGATGCATTTCCCCTGGCACCGCTGGCCGGCCGCGCCGGACCGCAAGCTGTCGCCGGTGCATGACAAGGTCAAGGAGCTTGGCGGGCAGTTCGGGGTCTACAACGGCTGGGAACGCGCGACCTGGTTCGCCAGGCCCGGCGACGACACCTTGGAGGAGGCGACGCATACCTGGGGCCGCTCGGGTCCGTGGGAACAGCGAATCAAGGAAGAATGCGAGGCGGTGCGCGACGGGGTCGGCGTGCTCGACCTGCCGGGCTTCTCGCGCTTCAACCTTTCCGGGGCGGGCGCGGCCGACTGGCTGCGCGGCATGATCTCGGGCGCACTGCCGAAGGTCGGGCGCATGAACCTCGGCTACTTCCCCGACAATCGCGGCCGGATCCTGACCGAGATGTCGATCCTGCGCCACGGCGATGAGGAATTCACGCTGATCACCGCGGCCACCGCCCAGTGGCATGACGGCGAGCATCTGAGAAAGAACCTCGCACCCGGCCTAACGCTGACCGACCACACCACCGAATACGACACGCTGATCGTCACCGGTCCGAAGGCGCGCGATCTCTTCGCCGCGATCGGCGAGGCCGATCTGACGCTGCCGTGGCTGTCGATCCAGACCGGCAGCGTCGCGGGCAAGCCGGCGATGCTGGCGCGGGTGAGTTTCGCGGGCGAGCTTGGCTGGGAGGTTCATGCCAAGGTCGCCGACATGCCGGCGATCTATGACGCGGTGCTCGGCGCCGGTGCGAAGCCCTTCGGCATGTGGGCGCTGAACTCGCTCCGGCTGGAGAAGGGCTACCGGGCCTGGAAGGGCGATCTTTCGACCGATTACTCGCTCTTGGAAGGCGGGCTGGAGCGGTTCGTCAAGTTCGACAAGCCGCAGGACTTCCCCGGCAAGGCAGCCCTTCTGGCCGAGAAGCAGCAAGGGTCGAAGAAGCGGTTCGTGACGCTGACCGTCGAGGCTGGCGAGGCGGATGCGCCCTACATGTCGACGCTCTGGCACGATGGCCAGGTCGTGGGCGAGACCACGTCGGGCGCCTGGGGCTACCGGGTCGGAAAGTCGATCGCGCTCGGGATGCTGCGGAGCGATCTCGCGGTGCCCGGCACCGAGATCGAGGTCGAGATCTATGGCGAGAGGTGCCGCGCGGTGGTCGAGGAAGACCAGCCGCTCTGGGATCCGGAAAACGCGCGGATCCGCGCGTGACGGGCGGAGGCCGGGGGTTTCACCCCCGGACCCCCAGGATATTTTCAGCAAGATGAAGGGTCAGAACAGTGACTAACCTGCCAAAAAAAGCTCGGGTCGTGATCGTCGGAGGGGGCGTGGTCGGGTGTTCGGTCGCCTATCACCTGACCAAGCTCGGCTGGAAGGACGTCGTTCTGCTGGAGCGCAAGCAGCTCACCTGCGGCACGACCTGGCATGCGGCGGGGCTGATCGGCCAGCTCCGCGCCTCGGCCAACATGACGCGGCTCGCGAAGTACTCCGCCGATCTCTACCGCGGGCTCGAGGCGGAGACGGGGCTTGCGACCGGGATGAAGCAGGTCGGCTCGATCTCCGTGGCGCTGACCGAGGCGCGCAAGGAGGAGCTTTATCGCGGCGCTTCCATGGCGCGGGCCTTCGGCGTGCCGGTGGAGGAGATCTCGCCCCAGGAGGTGAAGGAACGCTATCCGCATCTCAACATCGAGGGCGTGAAGGCCGGCGTCTGGCTGCCGACGGACGGGCAGGGAGATCCGGCCAACATCGCTCTGGCCTTGGCCAAGGGCGCCCGCCAGCGCGGCGCGGTCGTGGCCGAGGGCGTTAAGGTGACGGGCATCGCGGTGGAAGGCCGTCGGGCTAAGTCGGTCTCGTGGGAGCAGAACGGCGAACAGGGTGTCATCGAGGCCGATCACGTGGTCAACTGCGCCGGCATGTGGGGCCACGAGGTCGGCCGCATGGCGGGCGTCAATGTGCCGCTGCATGCCTGCGAGCATTTCTACATCGTGACCGAGCCGATCCCGGGCCTGACGCAGATGCCGGTGCTGCGGGTGCCGGACGAATGCGCCTATTACAAGGAGGATGCGGGCAAGTACCTTCTCGGCGCCTTCGAGCCGAACGCCAAGCCCTGGGGCATGAAGGGCATCCCGGAGGATTTCTGCTTCGACCAGCTTCCGGAGGATTTCGATCATTTCGAGCCGATTCTCGAACGCGCGGTGAACCGGCTGCCGATGCTGGCCGAGGCTGGCATCCATACCTTCTTCAACGGGCCGGAGAGCTTCACGCCGGACGATGCCTACAATCTCGGGCTCTCGCTCGAGGTCGACAATTACTGGGTCGCGGCCGGGTTCAACTCGATCGGCATCCAGTCGGCCGGCGGCGCGGGCATGGCGCTTGCCCAGTGGATGGAGACGGGCGAGAAGCCGTTCGATCTCGGCGATGTCGATGTCGGTCGCAACCAGCCGTTCCAGGGCAACAGGCACTACCTCTTCGAACGGTCGAAGGAAACGCTCGGCCTGCTTTATGCCGACCACTATCCGTACCGCCAGAAGGCGACCGCGCGCGGGGTGCGGCGGACGCCGTTCCATGCGCATCTGGAGGCCAACGGCGCGGTCTTCGGCGAGATCGGCGGCTGGGAGCGGGCGAACTGGTTCGCGAACGAGGGCCAGGAGCGGGACTACCAGTACAGCTGGGGGCCGCAGAACTGGTTTTCCAACCAGGCCGCCGAGCACAGGGCGGTCCGAACCAATGTCGGCATGTACGACATGTCGTCCTTCGGCAAGATCCGGGTCGAGGGGCGCGATGCCGAGGCCTATCTCAACCATATCTCGGGCGCGGACATGTCGGTGGCACCCGGCAAGATCGTCTATACCCAGTTCCTGAACAGGGCGGGCGGGATCGAGGCCGACGTGACCGTCACGCGGCTCTCCGAGACCGCCTATCTGGTGGTGACGCCGGCGGTGACGCGGCTCAAGGACCAGGTCTGGATGCGCCGGCACATCGGCGTGTTCAACGTCGTCCTCACCGATGTGACGGCGGGCGAGGGTGTGTTGGCGGTGATGGGGCCAAACGCGCGCAAGCTGATGCAGGCGGTGAGCCCGAACGACTTCTCGAACGAGGCGAACCCCTTCGGCACCGCGCAGGAGATCGAGATCGGCATGGGCCTCGCGCGGGCGCATCGCGTCTCCTATGTCGGCGAGCTCGGCTGGGAGGTCTATATCTCCTCCGACATGGCGGGCCATGTCTTTGAGACGCTCTGGGATGCCGGTCAGGGCATGGGGCTGAAGCTCTGCGGCATGCACATGATGGATTCGTGCCGGATCGAGAAGGCGTTCCGCCATTTCGGCCATGACATCACCTGCGAGGACCATGTGCTGGAGGCGGGTCTCGGCTTCGCCGTGAAGACCGCGAAACCCGGCTTCATCGGCCGCGACGCGGTGTTGCGGAAGAAGGAGGCGGGGCTGGAGAAGCGGCTTCTGCAGTTCAGGCTCTCCGATCCCGGGGTGATGGTCTATCACAACGAGCCGCTGATCCGCGACGGCAAGATCGTGAGCTATCTCTCGTCGGGCTCCTATGGTCATCATCTGGGTGCCGCGATCGGCATGGGCTATGTGCCCTGCAAGGGCGAGACGGCCGCGGACGTGCTGGGATCGGCCTATGAGGTCGAGGTGGCCGGGCGGCGGGTGAAGGCAGAGGCGTCGCTGGCGCCGATGTATGACCCGAAATCGGAACGCGTGCGCATGTGAGTGAGCGCCGGGGGGCTGTCTGCCCCCCGGACCCCCCGAGGATATTTCTGAAAAGAAGATGCCAATTGGCATTTCAGGAGAGACGGCATGTCTGACGAATCCACGAACTGCGAACCGCGGCGGGCGGCACGGGCCGGCGGGCGCGAGGCGCGCCGGGCAGCGCGGGCGGCGCCCCTGGCCGAGGGTATGCGGCCGATCCGGGCCGGGTTGCCGGGCGGGCAATACAAGCCGCTGACCGAGGCGGGGATGGCGAAGATCCATCAGGCGGCGCTCGACGCGCTGGAGGTGATCGGGCTTTCGCAGGCGCCGGCATCCGGCGTCGAGATCATGACCAAGGCTGGCGCGATACAGGGCGATGATGGGCGCCTCCGGTTCCCCCGCGCGCTGGTCGAGGACATGCTGGCGAAGGCGGCGCGCGACATCACGCTCTGCGGCCGCGATCCGAAGCACGACCTGCATCTGAGCGGGACCAACGTGCATTTCGGCACCGCCGGGGCGGCGGTTCACATCGTCGATCTGGAGACCAACACCTATCGCGATTCGACCGCGCAGGACCTCTTCGACGCGGCGCGGATCACCCACAATCTCGACAACGTGCACTTCTTCCAGCGGGCGATGGTCTGCCGGGACGTGCTGGACAATCTCGAGATGGACCTCAACACGATCTATGCCTGCGTCTCGGCGACGACCAAGCATATCGGCACCTCCTTCTCCGACCCGAGCCATGTCGAGCCCTGCATGGATCTCATTCACCGGCTCGCGGGCGGCGAGGAGGCGTGGCGGGCGCGGCCCTTCATCTCGAACTCCAACTGCTTCGTCGTGCCGCCGATGAAGTTCGCCGAGGAGAGCTGCATGGCGATGGAGCACTGCATCCGCGCCGGGATGCCGGTTCTCCTCCTGTCGGCCGGGCAGGCGGGCGCGACCGCGCCGGCGCCGATCGCGCTCGCCATCGTGCAGGCGGTGGCGGAATGCCTTGCGGGCGTCGTCTATGTCAACGCGATGAAGCCGGGCCATCCGGCGATCTTCGGCACCTGGCCCTTCGTCTCGGACCTGCGCACCGGGGCGATGTCGGGCGGCTCGGCCGAGCAGGCGCTGCTGACGGCGGGCTGCTCGCAGATGCACAAGTTCTACAACCTGCCCGGCGGCGCGGCGGCGGGGATCTCGGATGCCAAGCTGCCGGACATGCAGGCCGGGTGGGAGCAGGGCATCACCAACGTGCTGGCCGGGCTGTCGGGCCTCAACATGGTCTATGAATCGGTGGGGATGCATGCCTCGCTTCTCGGCTTCTGTCTCGAAAGCCTCGTGCTTGGCGACGATATCCTCGGCCAGGTGCTGCGCACCGTGCGCGGCATCGACGTGACCGAGGATTCGACCTCGATCGAGGCGATGAAGGCGGTGTGCCTTGGCGGTCCCGGCCATTACCTTGGCTCGGACCAGACGCTGCAGCTGATGCAGACGGAATATGTCTACCCGACGCTCGGCAACCGGATGAGCCCGAAGGAATGGGTCGAGGCCGACCGGCCGATGCTTCTCGACAAGGCGATCGCGCGCAAGAACGAGATCCTGTCCAAGGCCGGGATCCAGGTCGACCCGCAGCTCGATGCGGCGATCCGCAAGGACTACAACATCTATTTCGGGCTGAAATAGTGTCTGTTCTTGCGCGTCTGGGGCAGTTCTACATCAATGGCGCCTGGGTCGGCCCGGGCGCCGGGGCGAGAACCATGCCGGTCGAGAACCCGGCGACCGAGGAGATCGTGGGCGAGGTCGCCATCGGCTCGGCGGAGGATGCCGACCGGGCGATCCTCGCCGCACGGGCGGCGTTTCCCGCCTTCTCGGTCAAGCCCGCCTCCGAGCGCATCGCGCTCCTGAAGCGGGTGCGCGAAGTTTATCTCAGCCGCGCCGAGGACCTCGCGCAGGCGATGTCGGTCGAGATGGGGGCGCCGATCGGCTTTTCCCGCGAGGCGCAGGTCTGGGCGGGCGACGTGCATCTCGCCGCCACCATCGAGGCGGCCGAGCGGTTCCCCTGGGAGGAGCTGCGCGGCACCACGCTCATCCAGCGCGAGGCGATCGGCGTCGTCGGGCTGATCACGCCCTGGAACTGGCCGATGAACCAGATCGTCTGCAAGGTCGCCCCGGCGCTCGCGGCGGGCTGCACGATGGTTCTGAAGCCCTCCGAGATCGCGCCGCTGTCGGGGCTCATCTTCGCCGAGATCATGGACGCGGCGGGCGTTCCGGCCGGGGTCTTCAACCTCGTGAACGGCGACGGGCCGGGCGTGGGGTCGCGGCTTTCCTCGCATCCCGAGGTCGACATGGTCTCCTTCACCGGCTCCACGCGCGCCGGGATCCTGGTGGCTGAAGCCGCCGCGCCGACGGTCAAGCGGGTGGCGCAGGAACTGGGCGGCAAGTCGGCCAACATCATCCTCGCCTCGGCCGATCTGAAGGCGGCGGTCGAGGGCGGTGTCGAGGCCTGCATGTCGAACACCGGCCAGAGCTGCGACGCGCCGACGCGAATGTTCGTGCCGCGCGCGGTGCAGGAGGCGGCGCTGGGCATCGCCGGGACTAAGGCCGCGAGCCTCCGCGTCGGCGATCCGACCGATCCGGAGACCGGGATCGGCCCGGTCGTCAGCCGGGCGCAATACGAGAAGATCCAGGGGCTGATCCGGACCGGCATCGACGAGGGCGCGGTTCTGGTCGCGGGCGGGCTCGACCGGCCGGATGGCCTCAACCGGGGTCATTTCGTGCGCCCCACCATCTTCGGCAATGTCACCCCCGGCATGACCATCGCGCGCGAGGAGATCTTCGGGCCCGTGCTCGCGATCATGCCCTATGACAGCGTGGACGAGGCCGTCGCGATGGCCAATGACAGCGTCTACGGTCTCGGCGGCTATGTGCAGGGCGAGATCACCGAGGCCCGCGCGGTGGCGCGGCGCCTGCGCACCGGGCAGGTGCAGATCAACTACCCCGACTGGGACACCTTCGCCCCGTTCGGCGGTTACAAGCAATCTGGCAATGGCCGTGAATATGCCGACTGGGGCATCCACGACTTCTGCGAGACCAAGGGCATCATCGGATACGGCGCCTGAGGCGCCAAGGGAGACTCTCCATGCATTACGGTTACATCGGCCTCGGCAATCTCGGGGCGGCCTGCGCGGGCTGCCTTCTGAAGGCGGGCTTCAAGGTCACGGTCACGGACCTCAAGAAAGAGCTGGCCGAACCCCTGATCGCGGCGGGCGCGACCTGGTCGGACAGCGCCGAGGAGGTCGCGGCCTCGGTCGATCACGTCATCACCTGCCTGCCATCGCCGGCGGTCACCGAAAAGGTGCTGGCGCAGATCCTGCCGAAGATGAAGAAGGGCGCGACCTGGATCGAGATGTCGACGCTTGGCCGCGACGACGTGCTGGCCTTCGCCAAGGTCGCCGAGGCCCACGGCATCCACATGCTGGAACTGCCGGTCACCGGCGGCGTCCACCTCGCCTATCGGGGCGAGATCACCATGCTGCCGGGTGGCGACAAGGAGACCGTGGACCTGCACTGGAAGGCCTTCGAGGCGATGGGCAACCGGGTGTTCCACATGGGGCCTCTGGGGTCGTCCTCGATCATCAAGGTCATCACCAACATGCTGGCCTTCATCCATCTCAAGGCCTGCGGCGAGGCGCTGATGCTCGCGAAACGCGGCGGGCTCGACCTCGGGCAGGCCTGGCACGCTATTGCCGCTTCGTCGGGCAATTCCTTCGTCCATGAGACGGAAGGTGCCCTGATCCTCAACGGCTCCTACGACATTGCCTTCAACATCGACCTCGCGCTGAAGGATCTCGGCTTCGCGCTGAACTTCGGCAAGGAGTTCGGCGTGCCGCTGGAGCTCGCCTCGATGACCAACCAGACCTATGTCGCCGCGAAGGCCGCCTATGGCGGCGACGCGCAGTCGCCGATGATCGCCAAGCTTCTCGAAGACCAGCTCGGCACCGATCTGCGCGCGCCGGGCTTCCCGGCGCGGCTGGAATAGTCCCGAAACGACGCATTCCGTCGCGGAACGGGCTGACGACGCGCCCCGCCTGAGGCATCAGGGCGGGGCGCTTTTCATGAGGGCGGCATGGACGGATACGACTACATCATCGTCGGCGCGGGATCCGCAGGCTGCGTGCTGGCGGAGCGGCTTTCGGCCAGCGGCCGGCACCGGGTTCTGGTGCTGGAGGCGGGCGGAACCGACCGGCGCTTCTACGTCCATCTGCCGCTCGGATACGGCAAGCTCTTCTTCGATCCGGCGGTGAACTGGATGTACCGGACAGAGCCCGATCCGGGCCTTGCCGGAAGTCGCGATTTCTGGCCCCGCGGCAAGATCCTCGGCGGGTCGAGCTCGATCAACGCGATGGTCTGGATCCGGGGCCACGAGAGCGATTATCACGATTGGGAAGCCGAGGCCGGACCGGGTTGGGGCTGGGAGGCCGCGCGCGCGGCTTACCGGGCGATCGAGGACAACGAGGCGGGCGGCAACGACCTGCGCGGCACCGGCGGGCCGCTCTTCATCTCGGCCAACGGCCGCGACCTCCATCCGCTGGTCGAGAGCTATATCGGCGCGGCCGAAGCGACCGGCCTGCCCCGCAACGCCGATTTCAACGGCGCCGAGCAGGAAGGCGTCGGCGTCTACCAGATGACGATCAAGGGTGCGCGCCGAAACTCCGCCGCCCGCGCCTTCCTGAGGCCCGCGATGAAACGGCCGAACGTCACCGTTCTGACCCATGCCCATGTGACCCGTGTTCTGTTCGAGGGCCGCCGAGCAGTCGGGGTCGAATATTCCCGGAAGGGCGTTTTGAGCCGGGTCAGAGCCTTTTCCGAGGTCATCCTCGCGGGCGGCGCGATCAACAGCCCACAGCTTCTGATGCTCTCGGGCATCGGCCCGGCGGAGCATCTGAAGCGCCACGGGATCGAGGTCGTGGCCGACAACGCGCAGGTCGGGCGGAACCTCAACGACCATCAGGGCGTCAACTACACCTGGCGGATGAACGTGCCGACCTACAACGACATCCTGCGGCCCTGGTGGGGCAAGATGATCGTCGGCATGAAGTACTTCATGGGCGGCAAGGGGCCGCTTGCGAAGTCGATCAACCACGGCGGCGGCTTCTTCCGCACCGCGCCGGAGCTCGCGCGCCCGAACATGCAGCTCTACTTCCAGGCGTTTTCGACGCTGATCCCGCGCGAGGGCGAGCGGCCCTTGCTGACCCCCGACCCGTTCTCGGGCCTCTCCATCGGACTGTCGAACTGCCGCCCGACCAGCCGGGGCGAGATCACGCTTCACTCCGCCGATCCCTTCGCCGCCCCGCGGATCGTGGCAAACGCGTTTTCCACCGACCACGACGTCCAGGAGATGCTGGCGGCGGTGAAGTACCTGCGCCGGATCGCCGCCGAGGAGCCGATGCGCTCGCTCATCGCCGAGGAGCTGCGTCCGGGGCCGGAGGTCAAGTCCGACGAAGACCTCATCGCTGACTTCCGCGCCCGGTCGGGCACCGTGTTCCACCCGTCCTGCACGGTCCGGATGGGCGCGGACCCCGCGACCTCGGCGGCGGACCCGGATCTGAAGGTGCGCGGCGTCGAGGGGCTCCGGGTCTGCGACGCTTCGGCCTTTCCAACGCTGATCGGCGGCAATACCAATGCGCCGAGCATTCTCATGGGCTGGATGGGCGCCGAACGCATCCTGTCGGGCCGGAACTAGGGGACGATCATGGCTTACCTTCTCGGCGTCGATACCGGCGGCACCTATACCGACGCGGTGATCCTCGACGAGCGCGAGGACCGCGTCATCGCCTCGGCAAAATCGCTGACCACGCGGCCCGATCTCTCACTTGGCGTCGGCCGCGCCATCGACGCGGCGATCGAGAAGGCCGGGGTGAAGGCCGCGCAGGTCGCAATGGTCTCGCTCTCGACCACGCTCGCCACCAACGCGCTCGTCGAGGGGCAGGGCGGGCGCGTGGCCTTGGTCTTCATCGGCTTCGAGGAATCCGAGCTGGCCCGCGCCGGGCTGACCGACGCGCTGAAGGGCGATCCGGTGATCCGCCTCGCGGGCGGGCACAATCATGGCGGCGGCGAGGTCGCACCGCTCGATCTGGCAAGGTTAGAGACTGAAATCGCCACCCTAGGCGCCGACATCACCGGTTTCGCCGTCGCCGCGAGCTTTGCCACCCGCAACCCCGCGCATGAGAACGCGGCGCGTGAACTGATTCGTGAAAAAACCGGCAAGCCGGTGACCTGTTCGAACGAGCTTTCCGCCGGGCTCAACGGTCCGCGCCGGGCGCTGACGGCGGTGCTGAATGCCCGCCTCATCGGCATGATCGACCGGCTCATCACCGCCTGCGAGGCGCATATGGCGAGCCTCGGCATCGACGCGCCCCTGATGGTGGTGCGCGGCGACGGCGCGCTGGTTTCCGCGGACCTTGCCCGCGACCGGCCGATCGAGACGATCCTTTCCGGCCCCGCCGCCTCGATCGCCGGGGCGAGCTGGCTCACGGGCGAGACCGACGCCCTGGTGTCGGACATCGGCGGCACGACGACGGATGTCTGCCTTCTCAAGGACGGCAAGCCGATGATCGACCCGATGGGCGCGCGGGTTGGCGAGTTCCGCACCATGGTCGAGGCGGTGGCGATGCGCACGACCGGCCTTGGCGGCGACAGCGAACTGCACCTGATCGAAGGGCTGATGACCAGCCTCAGGCTCGGACCGAGGCGGCTGGTGCCGGTCTCGCTCGCGGCGCGGGACTACCCCGGGATCGTCCATGACGCGCTCGATGGCTGGCTCGCGCTCGACGCGGTCGGAGAGCATGACGGGCGCTTCGCGATCCCGATGTGGCGCGACACGCCGCCCGAAGGGCTGACGGGGCGCGAGGGCGCGGTGGTGGAGCGGCTGCTGGCCGGGCCGCGCCGGGTGACCGACTGCGTGCGGACGCGGCTGGAACTGCCAGCCTTGAACCGGCTCGTGGCGCGCGGCCATGTGATGATCGCGGGCGTCACGCCCTCGGACGCGGCGCATGTTCTGGGCCGGCTCGACAGCTGGGATGCCGGCGCCGCGCGCAAGGCAGTGACGCTCTTTGCCCGGCGCCGCAACGGGCGCGGCGACCGGATCGCGGCGGGTCCGGAGGCCTTGGCCGAGGCGGTCATCGACCAGCTCACCGCGCAGACCGTCGACTGCCTTCTGGAGGCCGCCTTCGCCGAGGACAGCCGCGACTGGGGCGAGGTGCCCGAGGGGCTCGCCCGCCATCCGCTGATGCGCGCCGGGCTCGACGGTCATTCCGGCATCGTGAAGCTGCAGGCGAGTCTCGGCGTGCCGGTGATCGGCCTCGGCGCCTCCGCGCCGTCCTATTACGGTGCGGTGGGCGACCGGGTCGGCACGCGGATGGTGCTGCCTGAACATGCCGGCGTCGCGAACGCGATCGGCGCCGTCGTCGGGCAGATCGCCATGCATGCCGAGGGCATCGTGACGAGCCCCGGCCCCGGCCTCTTCTCCGCCCACCTGGCCGAGGGGCCGAAACGCTTCAACGACCGCGACACCGCGCTTGCCGTCCTCGAAGCCGCGCTGACCGAGGATGCCGAGGGTCGCGCCCGGCTTGCCGGGGTCGAGAAGATGCGGATCACGGTCGACCGCGAGCTTTCCGAGATCGAGGTCGAGGGCCAGCCGATGTTCATCGAAGCGCGGCTCCGCGTCACCGCGCAGGGCCGGCCGCGGATCGCGGTCGGCTGAGGCTCAGAAGTCGAGGCCGAGGTCGAGCGTGCGCGCCGAATGGGTGAGCGCGCCGACCGAGATGTAATCGACGCCGGTCGCCGCGACCTCGGCGATGCGGCCGAGCGCCATGTTGCCCGAGGCCTCGGTGATCAGCCGGCCGGCGACCATCCTGACCGCCTCGGTGAGCGTCGCGGTCTCCATGTTGTCGAGGAGGACCGCGTCGGCGCCGCCGACCTCCAGCACCTCGGCGAGCTGGTCGAGACGGTCGACCTCGATCTCCACCCGCATCATGTGCGAGGCGCTGGCCTTCGCCGCCGTGAGCGCCGGCGCAATACCGCCAGCGGCGGCGATGTGGTTGTCCTTGATCAGGATCGCGTCGGACAGCGAGAAGCGGTGGTTGAAGCCGCCGCCGTGCAGCACGGCCTGCTTCTCGACGAGGCGCAGACCGGGCGTGGTCTTGCGGGTGCAGGTGATGCGCGCCCGCGTGCCCCTTGTCTCGGCCACGAAATCGGCGGTCTGGCTGGCGATGCCCGAGAGCCGCCCCGCGAAATTGAGCGCCACCCGTTCACCCGTCAGGATCGAGGCCGCATCGCCCGCGATCTCCATCAGCACCTCGCCCGCCGCGCAGGCCGCGCCGTCGGGAACCTTCGTGGTGACGGCCAGCGCCGGATCGACGAGGCGGAAGGCGAGTGCCGCGATCTGCATCCCCGAGACGCGGCCCGCCGCGCGGGCGTTCAGCCGGGCGGTGTAGCGGATGCCGGCAGGGATCACGGCGCGGGTCGTGACGTCGCCATAGGTGCCGAGGTCCTCGATCAGCGCGGCACGCACGAGGGGTTCGAGGATCAGGTCGGGAAGCGGGGTCATGTCGGCTCCTTCTCGGGCAGGGCGCGGCGCGCCATTGCCTCGGCGAGTGTCAGGCGCGAGCGGCGAGCCGTGTCGGCGGCGCGCGGAAAATCGCTGCGGAAATGCGCGCCGCGGCTTTCCTCGCGCATCAGCGCGGCGGCGGCGATCAGTGTCGCGGTAGCGGTCATGTTGCGGAAGGTGGCGCTGTCGCCGTGCCGGGCCTCGAGCGCGGCGATCGTGGCGAGCGCGCTGCGCAGACCCTTTTCGTCGCGGATCAGGCCCACATCAGCGGTCATCACCTGCCTGAGCCGGGCTACCGCTTCGGGGTCGACGGGCACGCCACCGGGCCGAAACTCCGGCATAACCGGCGCAGCGGAACGGGGGGCAGGCAGGGTGGCGGCGATGCCCTCTGCGCAGGTCTCGGCATAGACCAGCGCCTCCAGAAGCCCGTTCGAGGCAAGCCGGTTGGCGCCGTGCAGCCCCGTCGAGGCCGCTTCGCCGCAGACCCAGAGATTGCCGAGCGAGGCGCGGCCTGCCGCATCGGTCGCGATGCCGCCCATGTGGTAATGCGCAGCGGCGGCGACGGGGATCCGCTCCGTGACCGGGTCGATCCCGGCGCGGGCGCAGGCGGCGGCGACAGCTGGAAAGCGGGTCAGGAACGAGGCGCCCAGCGCGGCGCGGGTGTCGAGCATCGGCCGATTGCCCTGACGCCATTCGGCATGGATCGCGCGGGCGACGATGTCGCGGGGCGCAAGCTCGGCATCGGGGTGGATCCCGGCCATGAAGCGGCAGCCGTGGCGGTTGACGAGGATCGCGCCCTCGCCCCGCAGCGCCTCGGTGGCAAGGGGTGCGGGTTCCTCGCCGGCGTCGATCGCGGTCGGGTGGAACTGCACGAACTCGGCATCCGCGATCACTGCGCCTGCACGGGCGGCAAGGCCGATCACCTGGCCCCGGATGCGCGGCGGGTTGGTGGTCAGCGCGTAGAGCCCGGCCGAGCCGCCGCCGGCGAGAAGGATGGCGGGGGCGGCGATGAAAACAGGCTCTGAACCGGCCGGATCTGCGGATTCCACCACCACGCCGGTGACGGTTCCGCCCGCCACCTCCAGCCCCGTCGCCATCGCGCCTTCGAGCACCTGCACGGAACCCGCGCGCCGCACCTCGGCGACGAGCGCGCGCATGATCTCGGCCCCGGCCTGGTCGCCCTTGACCCGGACCACGCGGGCGAAACTGTGCGCGGCCTCGCGCGAGAGCACATAGCCGCCCGAGGCGTCGCGGTCGAAAGGCGTGCCGAGCCGGGTGAGACTTTCGATATGGCCGGGGGCGGCGGCGGTCACCCGATGCGCGACGCCCGCATCCACGGTCCCGGCCCCGGCGCGGATCGTGTCGGCGGCATGGGCCTCGGGCGTGTCGGCGGCCGCCATCGCGGCGGCGACGCCGCCCTGCGCCCAGGCCGAACTTGCCCCCTCGCCAAGCCGTTCGGGCGAGATCAGCACCACCGGATGCGGCGCGAGCCGGAGCGCCGCCGACAGCGCGCCGAGCCCGGCGCCGACGATGATCACCCGGTCGGTCGCGATCCGTTGCACCTAAGATCAGACCCCGAGCTGGCGCGAGAGCGCGATCATCTTCTCCACCGCCACCCGCGCGCGGGCGGCGACGCCGGCCTCGACCTCGACCTGGCCGGTCATGGTGTGGAGCGCGTAGAGCACCTTCTCCAGCGTGATCTTCTTCATGTAGGGGCACATGTTGCAGGGCCGGGCGAAATCGACCTCCGGCAGCTCGTCGGAGATGTTCGTCGCCATCGAGCATTCGGTGACCAGCATCGCCTTCGCGGGCTTGTGGTCATGCACCCACTTGATGATCCCGGCGGTCGAGCCGGTGAAATCGGCCTCGGCCACGACCTCGGGGGTGCATTCGGGATGGGCGAGGATCTTCACCTCGGGATCGTGCGCCCGGTAGGCGCGCAGGTCTTCGGCGGTGTAGAGCTCGTGCACGATGCAGGAACCGGGCCAGAACACGACCTTCTTAGAGGACTGGTTGGCGACATTCTGCGCAAGGTAGCGGTCGGGCGTCATGATCACCGTATCGCCCTCCATCGCCTCGACGATCTGGAGCGCGTTGGCCGAGGTGCAGCAGATGTCGGAGGCCGCCTTCACCTCGGCGGTGGTGTTGACATAGGAGACGACCGGCGCGCCGGGATATCGGCGGCGCATCTCCTCCACCCCCTCGGCGGTGATGCTTTCGGCGAGCGAGCAGCCCGCCGCCATGTCGGGCATCAGCACGGTCTTGGCCGGGTTGAGGATCTTCGAGGTCTCGGCCATGAAATGCACGCCGCATTGCACGATCACCTCGGCCTCGACCTCGGTCGCCTTGATCGCAAGCTGGAGGCTGTCGCCGACATGGTCGGCGATGCCGTGGTAGATGTCGGGCGTCATGTAGTTATGCGCGAGAATCACCGCGTTCCGCTCTTTCTTCAGGCGGTTGATCGCGGCGACATAGGGCGCGTGGATCGCCCAATCGGCGAAGGGCAGGACCCGGTCCATGCGGGCATGGATGTGGCGCTGCGCCTCCGCGAGGTCGAGCGATGGCGCGAGGTCGTAGTGATCGGCAAGGGTCGCGCGCATGTTGGCGAGGTCAAGCAATGGATTTCCCCCCGGAAAACGACGTTGACGTTGCGTATACGAGCGTTTCGCGAAGTGCCAGAGGCGGATGCGATGTTAGCGCCGACACCGTCGCGAGGTTGCGGATGGGCACTGAAAGCTCTGAATCGCCGCACTTGCAAAGCGTTTGCGCAACGACTAGTCGATGCTCGGTGACGGGGTCGGCGACGGACACGGCACCGGGATATCTCAGGAACGGGAGACGCCAGTGCTCGACGATCTGACCATCCGGACCGACTGGACCCGCGAGGAAGCGGACCGGATCTACAACCAGCCTTTCAACGACCTCCTGTTTCAGGCCCAGACGATCCACCGCCAGCATTTCGACCCGAACCAGGTCCAGCGGTCGAAGCTGCTCAGCATCAAGACCGGCGGCTGTGCGGAGGATTGCGCCTATTGCAGCCAGTCGGCGCGCAACGGCGCGACGCTCTCGGCCTCGAAGCTGATCGAAGTGGAGCGGGTGCTGGCCGAGGCGCGCAAGGCCAAGGAAGCCGGCGCCACGCGCTATTGCATGGGGGCCGCCTGGCGGTCGCCGAAAGAGCGCGACATGGACACGCTGGTGGCGATGGTCGAGGGCGTGAAGGCGCTCGGCATGGAAAGCTGCATGACGCTCGGGATGCTCGACGACAACCAGGTCCTGAAGTTGAAGGGCGCCGGGCTCGACTACTACAACCACAATATCGACACCTCGGAACGCTACTATTCCGAGATCATCACGACCCGGACATTCGCCGACCGTATCGAGACGATCAACCGCGTGCGCGAGGCCGGAATCAAGGTCTGCGCCGGCGGCATCGTCGGCATGGGCGAGGAGCAGATGGACCGGATCGACATGCTCCTGGCCCTCGCGACGCTGGAGAGCCATCCGGACAGCGTGCCGATCAACATGCTGATCCCGATCGCCGACACGCCCCTGGCCGAGACGAAGCCGCTCGACCCGATCGAGTTCGTCCGCACGGTGGCGCTGGCGCGGATCCTGATGCCGAAGTCTCATGTCCGGCTCTCCGCCGGGCGGACCGAGATGTCGGACGAGATGCAGGCGATGTGCTTCTTCGCCGGGGCGAACTCGATCTTCGTCGGCGACACGCTGCTGACCGCCGACAATCCCGGCGAGGACAAGGATGCGGCGCTCTTCGCCCGCCTCGGCATCACCGCGATGGCGCCGGGGTGCGACGGGCAGAGATGAGCGGCCTTGCGCGGCAGGTCCGCGCGCTTGAGGCGCTCGAGGCGCGGGGGCGGCTCCGCCGCCTGATGCCGCGTGCGGGAGCCGATTTCGCGTCGAACGACTATCTCGGGCTCGCGGGGTCGGACCTTCTGCGGCAGGCCGCCTCGGACGCCCTGGCGCGCGGCGTCGCCGTGGGTGCGGGCGGCTCGCGGCTCCTGCGCGGCAACGACGCCGAGCATGAGGCGCTGGAGGCGGAGGCCGCCGCCTTCTTCGGGACCGAACGCGCGCTCTATCTCGGCGGCGGCTTTCCCGCCAATCTCGCGATCTTCTCCGCGCTACCGCAGCATGGCGACCTCGTGCTGCATGACGCGCTCATTCATGCCAGCGCCCATGACGGGATGCGGCTCGGTCGGGCCGAGGCGCGCAGCTTCCCGCACAACGACGTGACCGCGGCCGAGGACGCGATCCGTGGCTGGCGCAATGAGGGCAGGACCGGGCAGGTCTGGATCGCCGTCGAGGCGGTCTATTCGATGGACGGCGATCTGGCGCCCATCGCCGATCTCGCTGCGGTCGCCGAACGGCACGAGGCGATGCTGATCGTCGACGAGGCCCATGCGACCGGGCTCTTCGGACCCGAGGGGCGCGGGCTCGCCCATGCCGTCGCGGGGCAGGATAACGTGGTTTCGCTCCATACCGGCGGCAAGGCGCTCGGGGTTCACGGCGGGCTGGTGACGGCGGCGGCGCCGCTCGTCGACATGCTGGTCAACAAGGCGCGGAGCTTCATCTACGCGACCGCGCCGTCGCCCCTGAACGCCGCCCTGCTGCGGGCGTCGCTCAGCGACCTCGCGACCAACCCGGCGCGGCGCGAGGCGGCGCTGAAGCTCCGCGCCCAGGCGCACGAGGCGGCTCACGCGCTTTGCGGGCTTCACGGTTTCGAAAGCCAGATCCTGCCGGTGATCCTCGGCGACGACCGCCGCACGATGGCGGTGGCCGAGGCGTTGCAGGCGCGCGGCTTCGACGTGCGCGGCATCCGCCCGCCCACGGTGCCGCGCGGCACCTCGCGGCTGCGCATCTCGATCACCCTCAACACCAGCGCCGAGGTCGTGACCGACCTCTTCACCGCGCTCGCCGAGATCACGGAGGCGGTACCGGCATGACGAACGCTCTCATCGTCGCGGGCACCGATACCGGCATCGGCAAGACGCTTGTCGCCGCCGGGCTGACCGGCGCGCTTTCCGCGCGCTACTGGAAGCCGGTGCAATCGGGGCTCGAGGAGGAGACCGACAGCGAGGTCGTGGCCCGCCTTACCGGCGCCGAGACCTTGCCAGAGGCCTACCGCCTCAAGCTCCCCGCCTCGCCGCATCTTTCGGCCGAGGCCGAGGACGCGGTGATCGACCCGGTCCGGCTTTCCTTGCCCGAGGTCGAGGGGCCGCTCGTCGTCGAGGGCGCGGGCGGGCTGATGGTGCCCCTGAACCGGCAGCTTCTCCAGATCGACCAGTTCGCGAACTGGCGCCTGCCGATGGTGCTCTGCGCCCGCACTGCGCTCGGCACGATCAACCACACGCTTCTCTCGCTCGAAGCCGCGAAGGCGCGCGGGATCGAGGTTCTGGGCGTGATCTTCGTCGGTGACGCGGAACCTCTGGTCGAGGCGACGATCCGCGATTTCGGCGGGGTTCGCCACCTCGGGCGGCTGGCAAAACTAGACCCTGTTACGGCCGAAACGCTGCGGTCCGGCATCGCCGCGGGCATCGACCTCGCGCCCATCCGCGAAAGGCTCGGCCATGTCCCAGCTTGAGTTCGACCGCGCCCATCTCTGGCATCCCTACACCAATGTCGTGAAACCGGGTGCCACTTTCCTCGCGAAATCCGCGGAGGGCGTGCGGATCACGCTCGACGACGGAACCGAACTCATCGACGCGATGTCGTCCTGGTGGAGCGTGATCCACGGCCACCGCCACCCGGCGATCATGACCGCGGTGCACGACCAGCTCGACCGGATGCCGCACGTGATGTTCGGCGGGCTCACCCATGACCCGGCGGTCGATCTCGGCCGCAAGCTGCTGGCAATGGCGCCACCCTCGCTGACGCGGATCTTCTACTGCGATTCCGGCTCGGTCTCGGTCGAGGTGGCGATGAAGATGGCGGTGCAGTACCAGCATTCCGCCGGGCGGCCCGCACGCAGCCAGTTCGCCACGATCCGCGGCGGCTATCACGGCGACACCTGGAAGGCGATGAGCGTCTGCGACCCGGTGACGGGGATGCACCATCTTTTCAAGGGCGCGCTCTCCGTCCAGCATTTCGCCGAGCGGCCGCCGTTGCGGCTCGGCGACGACTGGGACGAGGATCCGGAGCGGAACGGGCTTGCCGATCTCGCGCGGCTGGTCGCGGCCAACAAAGACCGGCTCGCGGCGCTGATCCTCGAACCGGTGGTGCAGGGTGCGGGAGGGATGTATTTCTACCACCCCGAATACCTGAACCGCGCCCGCGCGATCTGCGACGAGCACGGGCTTCTCCTCATCTTCGACGAGATCGCCACCGGCTTCGGCCGGGCCGGGCGGCTCTTCGCCACCCGCTTCACCGGGATCGAACCGGATATCCTGTGCCTCGGCAAGGCGCTGACCGGCGGCACCATGTCATTCGCTGCGACGCTCGCCTCAACTCGGGTCGCCGAGGTGATCGGCGGCGGCGAGCCGGGGCTTTTCATGCACGGGCCGACCTTCATGGCCAACCCGCTGGCATGTGCCGCCGCCTGTGCGAGCCTCGATCTGCTGGCGACCGGCGACTGGGAGAGGCAGGTGGCCTTGATCGAGGCGCAGATGCAGGCCGAGCTTTCGTCCGCCCGCGCGCTGCCGGGCGTGGCTGATGTGCGCGTCCTCGGCGCCATCGGCGTGATCGAGATGGACCATGCGGTCAGCGCCGACCGCGCGCATGGGTATTGCCGCGAGCTCGGCGTGTTCCTGCGGCCCTTCGGGCGCAACATCTACGCGATGCCGCCTTTCGTCACCTCACCCGACGATCTTAGCCGCATCACCGGCGGGATGCTGGCGCTCGCGAAGGTGCTCTGAGGCGGCGATGGAGGCGATCTGGCTCAGACGGGACGGCGCGGCGCGGGTGGTGGTCTTCTTCGCCGGCTGGGGGGCGGAACCCTCGGACGTCGCTCGTCTCGGCGGAACATATGATGTGCTCTTCGTCCGCGACTGGCGCGTGCTCGGCGATCTGCCGGACCTTTCGGCCTATGCCGAAAGGCTGCTCGTTGCCTGGTCCTTCGGCGTCGCCGCCTATGGCCACTGGCAGGTGGGCCGGTCCGATCCCTTCACCCGCAAGGTCGCCGTGAACGGGACGCTCGCGCCGGTGGACCGGGAGCGTGGCATCCCGCCCAAGGTCTTTGCGATGACGCTCGCGGGCCTCAGCGAGGAGAGCTTCCACGCCTTTCTCGCCCGCTCGCACGGTGCCGACCAGCCGCGCCGCGCGGTCGATGTCGCGGCGATGACGGCCGAGCTGGAATCGGTGCGCGACCGGGGGCCGGCGCCCGAGGTGCGCTTCGACAATATCTGGATCGGTACGGCCGACCGCATCATCCCGACCGCGAACCAGCGCCGGGCCTGGGAGGGGCAGGCCGACCGGATCACCGAGATCGACGCGGCCCACGCGCCCTTCGCCCATTGGTCGGATTGGGAGGCGCTCTCGTGACCGCCCGCACCGACAGCGCCCGTGTCCATGACAGCTTCCGCCGCAGCCTCGGCTCCTACCACGCCGAGGCCTCGGTACAGGCCCGGATCGCGCGGCACCTCGCATCGCTTCTCGCTGACGCCGGCGCGCCCAACGCCTTCGATCGGGTGTTTGAATTCGGTGCCGGCACCGGTCATCTGACCGGCGCGCTCCTCGACCGGTTCACCGTGTCGGAGCTTACACTCAACGACCTCGTCTCCGAATGCCGGCCGTATCTCGCCCCGCTGGTCGGGGACCGCGTATCCGGCTGGTCCTTCCTCTCCGGCCCCGTGGAATTCGCGCCGCTTTCCGGTCCCTACGACCTCATCTCCTCGGCCTCGACGGTGCAGTGGCTCGACGATCCGGCGGCGCTTCTCGCCCGTCTGGCCAACCATCTCCGACCCGGTGGCTGGATGGCGTTGAGCGGCTTCGGCCCCGGCCAGTTCGCCGAACTCGCCGAACTCGGCGCGACCGGCGCCGCGCCGCATTACGCAACGGTGGCAGAATGGCGCGGGCTCCTGCCCGCGGGCGTCAGCCTCGTCGCGGCGGAGGAACGTTCGGATCGCCAGCATTTCGCCGATCTCCGCGCGCTTCTCCGGCACCTGCGGCAGACCGGCGTCAACGGCCGCACTGGTGGCGCCTGGACGCGCGGACAGCTCGCAGCGATCGAAGATGCCTATCGCCAGCGCCATTCCGACGGTGGCAAGCTCCGGCTGACCTACGCGCCGGTCTACCTGATCCTCAGGAAAGAGATTTAGAGCCCGGCCTCGGCCTGGATCTCGGCGCGGCTCTTGCGCGCCCGTTCTGTCGCCGACTTGAGCTGGCCGCAGGCCGCCATGATGTCCTCGCCGCGCGGGGTGCGGATCGGCGAGGCGTAACCGGCCTTGTAGACGATGTCGGCGAAGGCCTCGATCCGCTCCCAGTCCGAGCGTTCATAGGGGCTGCCAGGCCATTCGTTGAACGGGATGAGGTTGATCTTGGCCGGGATGCCGCGGATGAGCTTCACCAGCCGCTTCGCGTCCTCGTCACTGTCGTTCACGCCCTTCAGCATCACGTATTCGAAGGTGATCCGCTCCGAGTTCGACAGGCGCGGATAGTCGCGAAGGGCTGCAAGCAGCGTCTCGATGTTCCAGCGCTTGTTGATCGGCACCAGCTTGTCGCGGGTCTCGTTCGTGGTGGCGTGGAAGCTGACCGCGAGGAGGCAGCCGATCTCCTCGGCCGCCCGCGCGATCTCCGGCACCACGCCGGAGGTCGAGAGCGTGATCCGGCGGCGCGAGAGCGTCAGCCCCTCGCCATCCATCACCACCTTCATCGCGTCGCGGACATTCTCGAAATTGTACAAGGGCTCGCCCATGCCCATCAGCACGACGTTGGAGACAAGCCGCGTCTCGTTCTTCGGCGCGCCCTGTTCCGGCCATTCGTCGAGATCGTCGCGGGCCAGCATGACCTGGCCGACGATCTCTGCCGCCGTGAGGTTGCGCACCAGCTTCTGCGTGCCGGTATGGCAGAAGGAACAGGTCAGCGTGCAGCCGACCTGGCTGGAGATGCAGAGCGTGCCGCGGTTCTCCTCGGGGATATAGACCGTCTCCACCTCGTGCCCGCCGGCGATACGGAGGAGGTACTTGCGGGTGCCGTCGGCCGAGACCTGGCGGGTGACGACCTCGGGCAGGGAGATCTCGAACTTCTCCGCCAGCATCGCCCGGTAGTCCTTGGCGAGGTTGGTCATCGACGCGAAGTCACGCACGCCCCAGTGATAGATCCACTGCCAGATCTGGCCCACGCGCATCTTCGCCTGCTTCTCGGGCGTCCCGGCGGCGATCAGCGCGTCGCGCAACTGGTCACGGGTCAGGCCGACGAGGTTCACCCGGCCGCCTTCCGGCAGCTTGCGGGCAATCGTCACCACATCCTGGGTGATCGGCGCGGAGGGGCGGGTGTCGGTCATGCGTCTCGGTCCAAAAGCTCAAGGCTGCATCATATAGTCGAAGATTGGCCGGAACGGAACAGGATGAATTCGGCCGCCGTTGCGCACGGGAAACTGGCCCGTTCACGGCATGAAACAGCGCCGCCCGGTGCGGGCGGCGCTGCGAGTTTCGACGATTGTACGGGGCGGCGTCACCCGAACGGAGAAGTCACCTCGGCCTCGGTCGGATGCCCGGCCTCGCGCCATTCCTGGGTGCCTCCGGACAGGTAGCGGACATCGGTGAAGCCGCGCATCTGGAGGGCATGCGCCGCCAGCGCGCCCATCGGGCCGGCCTGGCAGGCGGTGACAATGGGGGTGGTCCGGTCCTTGAGCGCAGGCGGCAGCATCCCCTCCCGCAGATCGTCCAGCCCGACATTGTACGCGCCGGGGATCAGGCCGGTCGTGGAGGCGATGGCCTCGGTCGGGCGCGGATCGACGAAGACGGCCGTTCCCTTCGAATGGAGATCATGGGCTTCACGAACCGAAATCGCGGGAACGGCGGTCTTGGCTTCAGCCACGAGGGTATCGAAACACTTGGTCATTTTAGTCTCCTGTTCTTCACTGGCTGGCGTGAAAGTTCTTGTCCGGGGCGGCGGCTGGATTTGGGGATCAGTCCGCCCCGAACCCCTCGAAAAGCACAGTCGACTGGTAGCGTTCGGCGGCGCTCGCGAAGATCGTGACGACGGTCTTGCCCGCCATGCCCTCGCGGGCGGCGACGCGCAGCGCGACATGCAGTGCGGCGCCTGACGAAATGCCCGCTGCGATCCCCTCCTTCACGGCCATGTCCCGGGTCGCGGCAAAGGCGGCGTCGTTGGAGACGGTCTCAACCACATCGACCAGCGTGACATCGAGGTTTTCGGGGATGAACCCCGGCCCGATCCCCTGGATCATGTGCGGCGCGTGCGCGCCGCCTGAGATGACCGGGCTGTTCTCCGGCTCGACGGCGATGACGCGCAGCCCGGGTTTCTTCGCCTTCAGCACACGCGCAACGCCGGTCAGCGTACCGCCCGTCCCGGTCCCGAGCACGATCGCATCGACCTCTCCGTTCGTATCGCGCCAGATTTCCTCGGCGGTGGTGCGCGCATGGATCTCGGGATTGGCCGGGTTGCCGAACTGCCAGGGCATCACCGCACCCGGCGTCGCCGAAACGATCTCCCGCGCCTTCTCGATCGCGGCGTTGATGCCCTTCTCCTTCGGCGTCAGGACCAGCTCGGCGCCGAGGAACCGCATCAGCTTGCGGCGCTCGACCGAGAAGCTGTCCGGCATCGTGAGGATGCAGCGGTAGCCCCGAGCGGCGCAGGCAAAGGCGAGCGCGATGCCGGTATTGCCCGAGGTCGGCTCGACGATGGTGCTGCCTGGTCCGATCTCACCCCGCGCCTCCAGCGCGTCCAGCATGGCAACGCCGATCCGGTCCTTCACGCTTCCAAGCGGATTGAGGAATTCAAGCTTGGCGAGGACGCGCGCGCCGGCGCCACGTTCCTGCGCCATGCGGTTGATCCGGACGAGCGGCGTGTTGCCGACAGTTTCGGTGATCGAGCCGTAGACCCGGCCGCGAGCTTCTATGGCAGGCGTCGCGGCGAGGGTCGTTTGCATTTGATGGGTCATGACAGGGTCCTTTCCTGAGTTTATGGGTTGGTCAGGTGGCGCGGCCGGATGACCGCCCGTGGATCTCCCGGCGGAGAGCCACGGCCGCGAGGGTGGCGGAGAGGCAGGCGCCGGCGAGGCCGAGCATCGAGCCGACGGCGAGGTCGTGGCCCATGCCGAAGGGCGCGGCGGCGAGCATCAGCGAGCGGAACCGGAGGAGATCGCTCTGGAGCCGGCCGAGCATGACGAGGCTGCAGGCCGTCATCGAGCAGAAGGACGGTAGGCCCGACCAGGTCAGCACGCAGACCGCGACGACACCGGGCAGAAACGCGAGGCCCATCCAGCGGAGCCAGGGCCGGTTTCCCGCAATCAGGGCGATCATCGTCTGCGTCGCGCCAAGGGCACAGACCGCAGCACCGCTCCAGGCATCGATAAGCGCGTATTGTGCCCCGTAGTTCGTGCCGATCCCGAATTGAACGCCGAGCATGGCGCGGCGGGAAGAGAAGAGCGGCCAGACCAGTTGGCAGGCGAGCCCGGCGGCGCCAAACATCGCGGCTGCGGGGTGTTGCGTGATGAGGTTGATCGGGTCCATCGGATCGGTCTCCCAAAAATACCAACTGGTCGGTATATTAGGCAGACCGAACGGTATGTCGTCAATGCACTTCCCCCCCGCAAATACAGAAATCTCGTAATATACTGTATTCAAATGCTTAATAGTTTGACTTCTGACTTGGGAATTAGCTCCGTACCGCATTAATACGAACTGGTTGGTATGGAAAATCGTATGACTCAGAAGGCAGAATCGACTCGCGACCGGTTGCTTGACGCTGCGCGGGACTTCGTGATGGCAAGGGATTCGCAGGGACCTCGGTCGACGATGTCCTGAAGGCCACCGGGCTGACGAAGGGCGCCTTCTTTCATCACTTCAAGGGAAAGGCGGACCTCGCGCGCGAGCTGGTCAGGCGTTACGCATTGAAGGACCTGAAGATGTTCTAGGAGTTCCAGCGCCAGGCGCAGGAACAAAGCGACGATCCGCTCGAACAGGTCATGGCATTCCAGAAGCTGTTCGAAGTCTACATCAGCAATTCCGAGGACCCCGCCCCCGGCTGCATGTACGCGGTCTACACCTACGAAAGCCGGCAGTTCGACGCCGATGTGCTCGACTTCGTCTCAGACACGCTGCGGCAATGGACCTCGATCTACGTCCGCATGTTCCAGGATGTCCTCGACCGCTACGAGCCCGCGCTGCCGATCACCGCACGGCAACTTGCCGAGATGATCGTCTCGGTCATCGAGGGCGCCCTGGTTCTGCAAAGGGCGCATGGCGACACCGACACCACGAGGCGGCAGTCCGAGCAGTTCCGGAACTACCTGACGCTGCTCTTTCCAACGGCTCGCTTATCGCAGAAGCGGTGCGGGAATCGCCTGTGACGCGATCCCCTGAAACGGCACCGTGTGTAGTCGGAGTTTTCCGCGTCGCCTTCCAGCCGGGATCGCGGCGCCACCTGGTTACGAGCGCCGCCCAGGGCACCATGGCGGTAAGCTGGCCGCTGTCGAGCCTCTGGGAGTAAGCACGTCGGAGGTAGTCGCCGGCGATGTACCGGATGGATCTGATTCCTGACACCAACCGAGATCGGAACATCAGACACGCTTCCCTGATGCAAGACTTTCGCGTGTTGTGGAGAAGGCCTCCAATGTGGAATGCCGCCGGAACTGATCGGCTTCGCGGCCTAACGGCTGATGGTGTCCTTTTCGAGGCGCGCCGGGGCAAGTTGCCATCGACGAGTCCAGTCGAACGCCTGAGCGGCGAGATCACGCGGCGCACCGCGGTCGTCGGGTTCGGGGAACCGCCGATCACAAGAGGCGCTATCGAACCGGTGCCTGATCGCCAGATTGCAGATGCCGGCGCGCTGTCCGTCTCTGGCAATCGGGGCCAAAAAAAGCCGGTCCGCCGCCGCCTCACTCTCCGAGAAGACTTGCGTCAGAGACAGCGTCCGCGCAGCCGCCGAAAGAAGATAATGGTGCGCCTAGTGCCGCTGCTTTGCCAACTGGCGTTTATCGTCCTCCAGGATCTGGTCGATGATCGGAATGAAGGGATCGAGCTTCGGCCGGACAGGTGACTTCGACCGACGATACCCCGGCGGCACCGAGTGCTTCAGGCCCTTCGCCACCGGCTTGCGGTCGATGCCGAACATCCGTGCCGCTTCGCTCTTGCTCATCGCGTCGACATGGCACGCCCGGCGCACCAGCCCGTAAAGGTCCACAGCATACATCTCCCCGCCTTCAGCTCGTTGCCACAGGCGAAAGATGCGGCGTTATACTCGCTGACGGTCAGAACATCCGACCGTTTCCGCTGCCCATTTCTACTCCGGGATTCACATCGCTCCCCGGACTACGGCAAGGACCGCGCACACGATGTCGATACACCAACCGTGAACCAAGCGCGGTGTCTTGCGCGGCGATTACGGAGGAATCCAAGCATCCGGCACGCAGGATGAGATGCGGAAAAATCGACCCTCATCTGCGGCGATTAGGGATCACGTAAGGCGGCGTCATCGCATCAAATTCGGCGCGACAGCAAGCCACCGCTCGCGTCGCCATTCTGCAGAAGCGTGAGCGCCGCTGTCGACGCCGAATAGCCGGCTCCGAAACCTCGCGTCTCTGATCTCAACAGATACAGTCGCACAAGGTTTTCCACCTTTGCTGGGTCGGCGAACTGTACAACGCCGGATGAGCCTAGAAATCTCCTGGCCCGATCCTTGAGCACCGACACCTGCCGGTCGAGATCAATAGAGACGAAGGCGCTCGGCAGGCCAAACGCGACCTGAAACACCTCGCGAAGGGGAGGTGAGCCGAGCACGTTGAACCATTTCGCATCGTCGGAGATCGACCTTGTCGCGATCGCACCGAGTTCACGCTCGGCGTTCAGCGCAAATCGCATTTGCGGGTTCTGCTCACCGATGACGGCCTCGAATCGGCGCATCCGGTAACCTTCCAGGATCCGGTCAGCGAAGTCCGACAGCCGCGTGCGTGGTACTGCGTAGTCTCCGAATCCGAACGCTTTGGAGAGTTCAAGGTAGCGCTTGTCGGCGAGCTTGTTCGCCAGCGCGTAGGGGTCGAGCGTGCCATCCTCAAGCACTTTGCGGACGAAGTACCGGTTATTTATGTCGTCACCGAGCCCGAAGGCGCCCAGAGCGACCGAGAGCAGGCGACGATCCGCGACCAACGCCTCGGCGCTCCCGATCGATCCGATACGCTCGCGAAAATATGCTTCCTCCCGTTGCTGCGGGGCACTGGTGAAGAACGCTTCCTGTTGTGCGGCCCGCGTTTTGGCAAGGAACTTCCAGCCGGTGTAGCCGCCGAACGGGATAACCGGCGTGAAGCTCATACGCGGGCGGCCGCCAGAAGGCGGGCTTCCCGTGGCAGGAGAGCGCGGAGCGCCTTGAGAGCCGGATAGAATTGGTCAGCAAGCAGAGCGGCCGTCGCGGCGCCAAGCTGGGTCCGACTGTCATGATCGGTCAGCGCCTGGCTCAGCTGCTCGATGCCCCGCAGCATCTGGTGGCGGGCATCCTTTGGATCGGCGTCCCCCGAGAGCACGAGCTGGGCGATGTAGCAGACCCGGCGCACAGGCGTGTTGACCTCCTCGGGGTGGATCGCATCGCGCAGACGCAAGATATTGGCGTTCGGCGTCATGACCGCGAGCCGCGAGCGCTTGTCGCCGTTCTCGATCACCGCGCCGTTGATCAGCACGCGCTCGCGCGGCGCCAGCTTGAGGACGAGGCCGCTCATGCCGGATCCCCCTCGTTGCGCAGGCCGCGCATCATCGCGGTATTGATATCGATCAGCACATCGGCGCCGGCCTCGCCCGCGAGGATGCGGCGGGTATGCTGGGTGGTGAACTCCGACAAGTAGAAAATCTGCGCCCTGAGGCTTTTCGGCAAGGCGTTGGTCTCAAGCGCGACATCGGCCGCAAGCGCGGTCCAGAGCGTGCGGTTGTCATGCAGCGCGCCCGCCAGGGCGATGAAATCGCCGTCGCCGCGACCGGCGGCTTTCAGCCGGTGGGTGACACGGGCGAAGATCTCGTACTCCGTGCCACGCGTTGTCCTGGTGGGGGTGGCGGCGCTGGCATAGGCTGATCTGGCCAGAAGATGTGCGTTCACTTGGTTACCTTCCGATGACGATTTTCGTCGGTATACGGGTTTACCGCGGCGATCCGGGGCGCCGTTCGGGCGCCCCGGCCAAAGCCGTTACCGGAACAGCGACAAGATGTTCTGCGGCGCCTGGTTGGCAATCGACAGCGACTGGACGCCGAGCTGCTGCTGCACCTGCAGCGCCTGGAGCCGGGCCGAGGCCTCCTCCATATCGGCGTCCACCAGGGTTCCGATCCCGGTCTTGAGCGCGTCGGACAATTTGCCGACGAACTCCGACTGGATTTCGATTCGGCCCTGGGCGGAACCGAAGGAGGCGGCTGCGGCGATCGAGCTGTTGATCATCGTCTCGATGTTGTCGAGCGCGGCATCCGCTCCCGCATTCGTCGTCACGTCAATCGCATCAAGTCCGAAGAGCCCTCCCGATGCCGTCCCGCCTTCGTTGCCCGTCGAGGAGAAACTCTTGCTGGCACCGGAATTGTCGACCTTGAGGCTCCACTGGCCGGTCGACGCGTCCTGAACGACCTTGGTGGTGATACCGGTGAGACCGGCCGAGTCGATCGCGGTCTTGAGGCCCCTGGCCACATCCTCCATCGTTTCGCCCTTGCCGGCGACGTAGTTGTAGGAGCCGGATCCGATCGTGACCTTGTAACCATCGCCCTCCTTGACGGCGGCAGATGTGGAAAAGTCGATCTGTTCGGCCCGGTTGGCAATGTCGCCACTCGCCTGCGTGACAGCCGAACCGTTGAGGGACGTGATCTGGGAACCCGCAGCGTTGCCGGCCAGCGCCCCGACGGTCACCTTGGCGCTGTCGAAGGCCCGCGTCGACGTGACCGTCAGCGCCCCGCTCGACGCGGAAGCCGTGATTCCCTCGAGACCGAGCGCATTGATCGCGGCAGAGAAGAACGACGCCGCATTGGATTCGGTGTGTCCGGCCTGGCCTGTATAGTTGAGATCGACCCCCGCCACTGTCAGGGTCGCGTTTGCAGCCGAGTAGTCGGCGGCGGTGCCGGCAAAGGTCACGACGGCGCTGTTGCCCGTCGAAGCGACCGCGCTGGCACCGCCCGCAACAGTTGCGTTCGGGGCAAGCGACGTCCCGCCCCCATATACCCCGGCGCTCGTCGTCAGATCCTTGCGCCCGACCGTGATGTTGGCGGCGGTCACCGAGCCGTCACCCGCACGGTCGAGCGAGGACAGGATGTTCATGTCCTCGGTGCCCTTGAGCAGGTTCAGCCCGTTGAACTGAGCCGCGTTGACGACCGACTTGATCTGTTCGGTCAGCGCATCAATGTCGGTCTGGATCTTGCCTCGGTCGACGTTCTGTTCCTGCGCCGCGACGACCTTGCCCTTGATTTCAGTCAGAAGGTCCGTGACGGTTTCGGTGGCCTGACGCGCCACCGCAACCGAGGATTCGCCGAGGTTGAGGCTGTCGGAAATCCCCTTGAATCCCTTCACATCCGCCTCCATCACCTTCGAAATCGCCCAGACAGCGGCGTTGTCCTTGGCCGAGCCCACGGATTTGCCGGTGGAAATCTCGGCCTGGGTCTTCGACAGGCTGGAGTTGATGCCCTTGAGCGTCTGCAGCGCCACCATGGAGCTGGTATTCGTCAGAATGCTCGACATGCTTCGATCCTTCACAAGTTCGGCGCTTTGCGCCGGGTTACACAAGCCGCTGCTGGCGGCGCCGGAGGTGTTCTGACCGCTGCGGCAGGGACCACCCGCCGCGCCATCCGATCCCGGATGCAAGACTGAACCTGACGCTCAAAATCTAAGACATCGCTAAGGCAAGACATTGATTTCGATGCTTTTTAACGAAACCCGAGACCTACGCGCGGCGTTCGACGGTGCCGGCGCCGAATGCCACACTCTGCCGGCGACCGCTCTGGTCGTAGGTTTCAAGCCGCGTGCCCGCCTGTCGGACAAGATCATATCGCGCGCGCGCCGCCTTCACTCCCGACAGGACCGACGCCAGCAGGCGCCGATTGGTTTCCGCCCGCTCGCGCACGCCGGCGAGGCGGGAAGTGGCAAGCCGGTCCTCGATCCCCGCGAGCGCCTCGACCAACGCCGTCTTGCGCCGGACAAAGGCCGCAAGCGCCGCCAGATCACCGGCCTGGATCGCACGGTGTTCCGCCACAAGGAGATCCTCGAGATCGTCGATCACCCGAACCGGATCATGGAGCATCGCCGGCCCTCCTCTTCAGCGCCTCGAAGATGCTTTCTGCCAGACCGATTCCGCCGTTTCGCGCCAGCCCACTCGCCTGTTCCTGGCGCAGGAACGAGGCGAACTGCTCCTCTCCGACACCGCCGCCGAAGCTGTCACGCGCCTGGTCCAGCCCGGCGGACTTCAGCATCTCGCTGAGGAATTGTGCCTCCATCGCGTCGGCGGCAGAGCGCAGCGCCTGGATCCGCGGCTCGGTCGAAGCCTGTGGCAAAGGTGTCGCGGATATCCCGGTCATCGGCATTATCTCCGAACATGCGCGTTTCGCGGACTATGACCGGAGCGGAGTAAAGAAGCGGTAATCTCGTCCTGCCATTGTTGGCGTGACACAGGCAGAAGTCGTGAAGCATGGACCCGATCACGTTCGCGGCCCCGTTGCGGGCAACCCGTCCGCCCCAGGACGACATCCCGACAGAACCCGGCCCCACCGGCCGCCTGGCTCACTTCCTGGCCGCACTCGACGAACCGGCCGGTTCCGGTTCGGGAGGCGCCACGCCCGACAACGGCTTTCCAGGGCGTGCCCGGATCGCTTCGGACCTGACCGAGGAAGGCGCTGCCGTGCGGTGTGACGGCACGGACGGGCAATCCTCCTGCAACTGCCTCGCGGCCGAAGAGAAACAATCGTTCGCAGAGGACAAGTTCGTTCCGCCCTCATTCGCCGTGAGGTCCGACGCGCCGATACTGGCGCTGGAGGCGAATGAGGACGCTGCCACACCGCTTCCAAGACAGGCATCCGTAAGCCCGGAGCCGGCCGCCGATGCGCGGGCGCCATCTGCCGCGTCGCCGGCCGCTTCGGACAATATGAGGCCGGACACGCCGTCATCTACCGGGGACCACGGCGAGAGGGACGAGGCACCCGAAGGCGTGCTCACGCCGGGCCGTGGCGATTTCGACCGGGAAGGCCCCGGGAACGACATGCCGGCGGTCTCGCTGCCGTCCGCCCCGCTCATCGGAGTTGCTGCGCGAACGGATCCGGGTCCTTTGCACATACCGGCAATGCCTAACCCGCAGTCGCTCCGGCCCGCGCCGCCGATGGCGACTCGCGCAGCGCAGACGGTATCGCCGCCTTCTCAGACCGCATCGGGCCCAGCATCCTCCGGGGGCGCAAGCCAAGCGCCCGACATCGCAATGCCGTTCGCGTTGCCGGTGCGCGCCACACCATCGGACGCGGACCGGCGAACAGCCGGTCCGCCGCTGCCAGAGCCAGCGGCCGGCGGGGGCCCGGCAGGCCGCGTCGACACCCCGCCGGCGCCCGCCGGCTTTGGGCAACCACCGATGCCTTGGTCAGCATCCTTCCGGGCGCGCGAATCCGCGGCTGCAGTCCCGCCGCCTGAGGCCTCCGGGCTCGGCGCAGTTCGGGGCGCGGTTCCCGAGGCTGTTGACGCAGATCCAGATGAGCCGCGGATAACCGGGACGGCAGCCGGAGCGCGGGCCAGTACGGAACGGGCCGTCGCGCCGAGCCCGTCGCCTTCCGTCCAAGCGTCAATGACCACTGCCGCTCCGGTACCCCGATCCGGCAACGCGGCAGAGATCGGGACACCTGCGGCGACCGCGGCCGAGAAAACCGCACCGCCAAGCAGAACCGCCACGCCGGCCGAGGCGGCAGCACCAACGCCGGTCGGCGACCTGTCCGGCCCGAACCCCTCGGACAGTGCCTTCGGCGAACGCGTTTCAGACCTTGCGGCCCACGCGGCACAGGACCCTGCCCAAGGCGGCCGAGCAGCGGATCGAGCCGCACCGGCCGGGCCTGTGGCAATGCATCTGCCGCCGGGTCTTGGCCACCGTCTCGCTGACGCCATCACGAATTTCCCCGACGGTGCGGTCGAGTTGACCCTGTCACCGGAGGAACTCGGACGGGTCCGGATTTCCATGTCGAGCCAGGACGGAGCCCTGACGTTGAACGTGCAGGCCGACCGGCCAGAAACGGTTGAGTTGCTGCGGCGCCATATCGACATTCTGGCGCAGGATTTCCGCGAACTCGGCTTCTCGAATCTGGCCTTTTCATTCGGGCACGGTCAGGACCGGCCAGTCGCGACACAACGCGACTCCGAAGGCGATCCCGCCGATCTAGAGGCCGAGTCGGCATCTGCAGCCCACCGGGCGGAGGCGACAGGCATTTCGTCGCGCCAGAGCGACGCTGGCGGACTCGACCTCAGGCTGTGAAGGAATACGAAATGGACGCAGTCTCTCAGACAGGATCACAGGCGGCGGCACCCACGGCCCGCGCCAGAGAGCAGCACGGGACGCTGATCAACAGCGACTTCCAGACCTTCCTCGTGATGCTCACCACCCAGATGCAGAACCAGGACCCGCTGAACCCGATCGATTCCACCGATTACGCTGCCCAGTTGGCGACGTTCTCTGGCGTCGAGCAGCAGGTGAAGACCAACACGCTCCTGGAATCGCTTTCGTCTCAGCTCGGTCTCTCGGGCATGGCGCAGATGGCGTCCTGGGTCGGAATGGAGGCGCGAAGTGCGGCGCCAACCCTGTTCGACGGCGCCCCCCTGACGCTCTATCCGGCGCCCGAATCCGGCGCGGACCAGACCGTGCTTGTCGCCTACGATTCCCAGGGGCGCGAGGTGATGCGATCGCCGGCGCCGGCCTCGGACGAGCCGCTGGTCTGGGCCGGAACGGATTCGCGGGGCGGGCCTATGCCAGCGGGCCTCTACAGCTTCCGGCTCGAAAGCTACGCGGCCGGCGAGCCGCTGGGCATCTCCGATGTCGAAAGCTTCGCGCGCATTGCGGAGGTCCAGAACGGTCCGGACGGCCCGGTTGTGGTGCTGGATGGCGGCGCGGTGGTTTCGCCGCCTGACATCAAAGCGATGCGCGGCGCCGGGCCGCAGTGACGGCCGCCGCCGCACCGCGGCGCGCCGTGGTTATCGGTTCAGATCAACATCGCGAGCGCGAACCCGCCGCCCGCCAGCGCGGCGCCGAGCGTGATCAGCAGCGCCGTTTCCAGCGCCGGCCGCCGACGCGCGGGCTCCGCGCGTTCGGTCTGGTTGATCAGCATCGCCTCGGCGATCTGCGGCAGGCGAGGGCCGAACCGGCCGAGCACCCGCGCAGTGAGGACCAGGTCGCGGACCAGAGCCTTCGGGCCGACGCTCTCGCGGATGTAGCGCTCGACCACCGGCCTTGCGACCTGCCACATGTTCATGTTGGAATTGAGCGAGCGGGCGACGCCCTCGACGACGACCATCGTGCGCTGCAAGAGAATCAGCTCGGTCCGGGTCTGCATCCCGAACCGCTCGGTCACCTCGAAGAGGTAGGACAGAAGCCGCGCCATCGAGATCCGGCTCGCATCCATGCCGAAGATCGGCTCTCCCACGGCACGGAGCGCGCGGGCGAACTCGTCGATGTCGCGGTCCTGCGGGACGTAGCCCGCCTCGAAATGGACCTCGGCGACACGGCGGTAATCCTTGCGGATGAAGCCGATCAGGATCTCGGCATAGACCCGCCGGGTGTATTCGTCGATATGGCCCATGATGCCGAAATCATAGGCGATGATGTCACCGTTCGGCGCGACCTTGAGGTTGCCTTGGTGCATGTCGGCATGGAAATAGCCGTCGCGCAGCGCGTGGCTGAGGAAGAGCTGCAACACCCGCTCGGACAGTTCCACGCAGTCGTGGCCCGCCGCGCGGATCGCCGCGACATCGCCGAGCGGGATCCCCTCGGCCCAACCGAGCGTCATCACCCGCCGCGACGACAGGTCCCAATGCGGCGCGGGCACCTGGAAGCCTTCGTCCTTTTCGGTGTTGGCGGCGAATTCCGAGGCGGCAGAGCTTTCGAGCCGGAGATCCAGCTCGCCCATCACCACGCTCTCGAAATGGCTGATCACATCGGAGGGCCGGAGCCGCCGCGATCCCGGCAGCAGCAGCTCGATCAGTCCGGCAGCGAAATGGAAGGCGTCGATATCGCGCTGGAACGCGCGCTCGATCCCCGGGCGCAGCACCTTGACGGCCACTTCCTCGCCCCTGCCGGCGAGCCGGGCGCGGTGCACCTGCGCGATCGAGGCCGCCGCCACCGGCTCGGAAAATTCCGAGAATAGCGCATCCACCGGCTGGCCGAGCTCGGCCTCGACCGTCGCCTTGGCGACCGAGGTCGGGAAGGGCGGCAGCTTGTCCTGCAGGACACGGAGCTGGTTCGCGAGCTCCTCGCCGACCACGTCGGGCCGGGTCGAGAGCATCTGGCCGAACTTGATGTAGGCGGGTCCGAGTGCCGTCAGTGCCCGCGTCACCGGCGGCTCGGCCGGGTTGCCGCGATAGCCAAGCCACTTGAACGGCCAGCCGACGACGCGCGCGAGAAGCCGGAGCCGCGGCGGCGTTTCCATCGCCTCGAGCGCGATCTTCATCGCGCCGGTCCGCTCGAAGGTCGCGCCGGTACGGATCAGGCGCCAGAGATTATGGGGACCGCGCAATGCTCAGATCTTCCAGCCGGAATGGAGCGCCGCGACGCCCATCGTGAGGTTGCGGTACTTGACCTGCTCGAAGCCCGCGGCGCGGATCATCGCGGCGAAGCTCTCCTGGTCGGGGAACTTGCGGATCGACTCGACGAGGTACTGGTAGCTGTCGCGGTCGTTCGCGACGATCTGGCCCATCACCGGGATCACGTTGAAGGAATAGCGGTCATAGGCCCATTGCAGGCCCGGGTTCGGGATCTGGCTGAATTCGAGCACCATCAGCCGGCCGCCGGGCTTCAGCACGCGGTAAGCCTCCGACAGCGCGTCGGGAATGCGGGTGACGTTCCGGATCCCGAAGCTGATCGTGTAGCAGTCGAAGGTGTTCGCCTCGAACGGCAGCGCCATCGCGTCGCCCACGACCCAGGTGAGACGGTCAGCCATGTTCTCGGCATCGGCGCGTTTCTGGCCTTCGAGTAGCATCGACTCGGTCATGTCGAGCACGGTCGCGGTCGCGCCTTCGGCACGCTTGAGGTAGCGGAAGGCGATGTCGCCGGTCCCGCCCGCGACGTCAAGGAGCCGCGAGCCCGGACGCGGTGCGAGCCAGTCCATCATCGCGTCCTTCCAGAGCCGGTGGATTCCCGCGCTCATCAGGTCGTTCATGATGTCGTAGCGGTTGGCGACGCGGGTGAAGACGCCATGCACCATCCCGGCCTTGTCGCCCTCGGCGACGGTCTTGAACCCGAAATGGGTGGTGCGGGTATCGGTCTCGGTCATGGCCCCTTGCCGTTCCGTTGAACTCGCCCTTCTTATAGAAGCCTTGGCCGCAGAGACAATGCGGCGGAAAGGACACGAGGCGAAATGCCCGAACTGCCCGAAGTCGAAACCGTGCGCCGGGGGCTCGTGCCCGCGATGGAGGGGCGCGTGATCGAGCGCGCGCAGGTGAACCGCCCGGACCTGCGCTTTCCCTTCCCCGAACGGATGGCCGGGCGGCTGACCGGCGCGCGGGTTCTGGGGCTCAGGCGGCGCTCGAAATACATCCTCGCCGACCTTTCGACCGGCGAGACGCTCCTTGTCCATCTCGGCATGTCGGGACGGATGCTGATCTCGGGTGTGACGATCGGCGGCTTTCACCATGCCCATCCGCTGCCGGCAAAACACGACCATGTCGTCCTCGACATGGAGGGTGGCGCGCGCGTGACCTTCAACGACGCCCGCCGCTTCGGCGCGATGGACCTGATGGAGACGGCGGAGGCCGACGACCACTGGCTCCTGCGCGACATCGGCCCCGAGCCGCTCGGCAACCGTTTCGACGAGGACTACCTGGTTGCCCGGCTCAAGGGGCGGAGCACGCCGGTCAAGGCCGCGCTCCTCGACCAGAGGCTCGTGGCGGGGCTCGGCAACATCTATGTCTGCGAGGTCCTAAACCGCGCCCGGATCGACCCGCGCCGCAAGGCCGGGCAGATCGCGGCGGCGCGGGTCGCCGCGCTTGTCCCGATTGTGCGCGCGGTCCTCGGCGAGGCGATCGAGGCCGGCGGATCCTCCCTCAAGGACTACCGCCAGGCCGATGGCGAACTCGGCTATTTCCAGCATGCCTTCCGCGCCTATGACCGCGCGGGCGAGGCCTGCCGGAACGACAGCTGCACCGGCACGATCCGCCGAATCGTCCAGTCCGGACGTTCCACCTTCTACTGCCCCGCCTGCCAAAGATGACTTGATCCCGCCGGTCGGGCTGATAGGTGTTGCCATCAAAGCAGAACGAAAGGCCCCTCGCATGGCTTACGAGACCTTGATCGTCGAGATCGAAGACTACGTCGCGCTCATCCGCCTGAACCGGCCGGACGCGCTCAACGCGCTCAACGCGAAACTCCTCGACGAACTGGGCGACGCACTCGCCGCCGCGGACGCCAACGACAAGGTGCGCTGCATCGTCCTCACCGGGTCGGAAAAGGCCTTCGCGGCCGGCGCCGACATCAAGGAGATGTCGGAGAAGAGCTTCGTCGACGTCTTCACCAGCGACCTCTTCGGCGCAAATACCGAGCCGATGCTGCGCTGCCGCAAGCCGATCATCGCGGCCGTCGCGGGCTATGCGCTCGGCGGCGGCTGCGAGCTGGCGATGATGTGCGACTTCATCATCGCCGCCGACACCGCGAAATTCGGCCAGCCCGAGATCAATCTCGGCGTCGTCGCCGGAATCGGCGGCACCCAGCGGCTGACACGCTTCGTCGGCAAGGCAAAGTCGATGGACATGCACCTGACCGGGCGTTTCATGGACGCCGCCGAGGCCGAGCGTTCGGGTCTCGTCAGCCGCGTCGTGCCGGCCGCCAAGCTCCTGCCCGAGGCGATGGCCGCGGCCCGCAAGATCACCGAGAAATCCGCGCTCGCCACGATGGCGGTGAAGGAGGCGGTGAACCGCAGCTACGAGACGACGCTGCGCGAGGGCCTCCTATTCGAGCGGCGCCTCTTCCACGCGCTCTTCGCCACCGAGGACCAGAAGGAGGGCATGAGCGCCTTCCTCGAAAAGCGCCAGCCGCAGTTCCGCGACCGCTGAAACCTCTTTCCATTGCCCGCGTTTTCCCTTAAGGGAGCGCGGTCACATGCGCGTGGAGCCCGCTCAGGCTAGAATCGACCGGTTCACTGGGAACCCGGGTTCTGTCGCGTTATCGTATCGAAACAGACCCGGAAGTTGGGAAACCACATATGGCCAATACGCCCCAGTCCAAGAAGCGCGCCCGCCAGTCCGAGCGCCGTCAAGACGTCAACAAAGCCCGCCGTTCGCGGATTCGCACCTTCCTTCGGAAGGTCGAAGAGGCGATCGCCTCCGGCAACCAGGAATCGGCCGCAGCCGCTCTGCGCGCCGCCCAGCCGGAACTGGCCCGCGGCGTGACCAAGGGCGTCGTTCACAAGAACACCGCCGCGCGCAAAATGTCGCGCCTGGCCGCTCGCGTGAAGGCTCTGACCGCCTAAGGCCTTCAAAAGAATGAGAAATCGAAAGGCGCAGCCCCGGGCTGCGCCTTTTGCAATTTGCATCGCCAGCACGCCCCTGTGCCCCTTTTGCACGACCTGGCGGATTCGTTTCGGCAAAGCGTGAGTCAAGCGCGAAGTTCTGTTGCGGGGCCTTCGCCCGGCTTGCTAGCGTCAGCTTGCGATTCACATCGTCTTGGGGAGACATGCGGTAACCAGTGGGATCGGGCAGGCGCTGCACCTGCCTAGTCCCAGTGCGTGCGTCGATGTTTGCGGCGCGCGGGCTTGGTTCAAGGTGCGGACCGTCGGTCTGTGCTTCAGGCTCTTGTTGGGGGGCCGGGTCCGGCGGGATCTGGTTCTTATCCGATGCTGCCATGTCCATGATGCTTACGCCTCCGGCTGGAGGCGAGACGAAACCGGTAATCAGCCGGACGGCGGAGCGTTATCTACCCGGACGGACGCTGGGTCGACATGGGTGGAGGGGCCTGCGCTTCTGCGGCGCGGGACTTTGGTAAGAGACGTGAGAAAGCGAAAAATGATCGAAGATTCCTGGGGGCAGGTCCGAAATGAACTTCTCAAGTCCGTTGGCAAGAACAACTTCGCGTCCTGGATCGAGCCGCTGAAGCTCGACACGCTCGAGAACGGCATCGCCAGGTTCGAGGTCCCGACGAAGTTCATGCGCGACTGGGTGTCGCGCAATTTCGCCGAACAGATTCGCCAGCACCTGACCCGTGTCGGCGCCGAGGTCGAGCGGGTCGAGTTCCACGTCCCGACGCAGCGCGACGCCGCGCCCGCCAAGGCCGAGGCCAAGCCGAATCGTGCCTCGCGCAACGCTCCGCGCGCCGGCGACGATGCCGAGTTGCCCGGCGCGCCGCTCGACGCCCGCTTCACCTTCGACAGCTTTGTCGTCGGCAAGCCGAACGAGCTTGCCCACGCCGCCGCCCGCCGCGTCGCCGAGGGCGGCCCCGTGACCTTCAATCCGCTGTTCCTCTACGGCGGCGTCGGCCTCGGCAAGACCCACCTCATGCATGCCGTCGCCCACGAGCTGCAGACCCGCCAGCCCGATCTCCGCGTGCTCTACCTCTCGGCCGAGCAATTCATGTACCGTTTCGTGCAGGCGCTGCGCGAGAAGGAGATCATGGGCTTCAAGGAGATGTTCCGCTCGGTCGACGTGCTGATGGTCGATGACGTCCAGTTCATCGCCGGCAAGGAATCGACGCAGGAGGAATTCTTCCACACGTTCAACGCGCTCGTGGACCAGAACAAGCAGATCATCATCTCGGCCGACCGCGCGCCGGGTGAGATCAAGGATCTCGAGGAGCGGATCAAGAGCCGCCTGCAGTGCGGGCTTGTCGTCGACCTGCACCCGACCGACTACGAACTGCGGCTCGGCATCCTCCAGCAGAAGGCCGAGCAGTACCGCGGCCAGTATCCGGCGCTGAAGCTCGCGAACGGGGTGCTGGAATTCCTCGCCCACCGGATCACCACCAATGTCCGCGTTCTCGAGGGCGCGCTGACCCGGCTCTTCGCCTTCGCGAGCCTCGTCGGGCGCGAGATCACGCTCGACCTCGCGCAGGACTGCCTCGCCGACATCCTTCGCGCTTCCGACCGCAAGGTCACGATCGAGGAGATCCAGCGCAAGGTGGCCGAGCACTACAACATCCGGCTGTCCGACATGATCGGCCCGAAGCGGGTGCGCACCATTGCCCGTCCGCGGCAGGTGGCGATGTATCTCGCCAAGACGCTGACCACCCGGTCGCTGCCGGAGATCGGCCGCCGGTTCGGCGGGCGCGATCACACCACGATCATGCACGGGATCCGCAAGGTCGAGGAGCTGAAGACGACGGACAGCCAGCTCTCCGAGGATCTCAACATGCTGCGTCGGCTCCTGGAAGGCTGACAGCGCGCGAAGCGGCCTTGACCCTCTGTCCATTCCATCGGACAGTCCCGAAAATTCTTGAGCCTCGGGGGAAAGTTGCTAACTTTCCCCTCCCGGCGATCTCAAGGGGACGGATATGAAGATCAGTATCGAGCGCGCAACGCTTCTGAAAGCGGTGGGCCAGGCGCAGTCTGTCGTGGAGCGGCGCAACACGATCCCCATTCTCGCCAACGTTCTGATCGAGGCGGAAGGCAATACGGTGAGCTTCCGCGCCACCGACCTCGACATCGAGGTCGTGGACAAGGCCCCGGCCCAGGTCGAGCGCGCCGGCGCGACGACCGTCTCGGCGGTGATGCTGCACGAGATCGTGCGCAAGCTGCCCGACGGGGCGCTGGTGCAACTGACCGACGACAGCGCCGCGGGGCGGCTGACAGTCGAGGCAGGGCGGTCGACCTTCTCGCTCGCGACCCTGCCGAAAGAGGATTTCCCGGTGATGGCCTCGTCGGAATACACCGCGAATTTCTCGGCCCCCGCGCCGGTGCTGCGCCGGCTCTTCGACAAGTCGAAGTTCGCGATCTCGACCGAGGAGACGCGCTACTACCTCAACGGCGTCTACATGCATGTGGCGCAGGGCGAGGATGGCCAGGTCCTGCGCTGCGTTGCGACCGACGGTCACCGGCTGGCGCGGATCGACGCGGCCCTGCCGGAGGGCGCGTCGGCGATGCCGGGCGTGATCGTGCCCCGCAAGACGGTGGGCGAGCTCCGCAAGCTGCTCGACGATGACGAGACCCAGATCGCGGTCTCGGTCTCGGAGACCAAGGTCCGCTTCGCTGCACCGGCTATCACGCTGACCTCCAAGGTCATCGACGGCACCTTCCCCGACTATTCCCGCGTCATCCCGACCGGCAACACGCGGCGGCTCGAGGTCGATGCCCAGGAATTCGCCAAGGCGGTGGACCGGGTGGCGACGGTGTCCTCGGAGCGCTCGCGCGCGGTCAAGCTGCAGCTCGACGAGGACCGGCTGGTCCTCTCGGTCAACGCGCCGGATGCCGGCGCGGCCGAGGAGGAACTGGCAGTGGCTTACGGCGACGAGCGGCTGGAGATCGGTTTCAACGCCAAGTATCTCCTCGAGATCGCGAGCCAGGTCGACCGCGAGAACGCGGTGTTCCTGTTCAACTCCTCGGGCGATCCGACCCTGATGCGCGAGGGCAACGACACCTCGGCGGTCTATGTCGTAATGCCGATGCGGGTCTGATCCGGCTTCGCCGGAGCCTCCGGCGGGGATATTATTGGCAAGATGAAAGGCTGAGCGGTCTTGCCGGGGCTTGCCGTGACATTTCTGCTCCTGTCGCATTTCCGTTCGCACCGGCGGACGGAGATCGCGTTCGACGGCCGTCCGGTGGCGATCTTCGGGCCGAACGGGGCGGGCAAGACCAACATTCTCGAGGCGGTGTCGCTCCTGTCGCCGGGGCGGGGCTTGCGGCGCGCGACGCCCGATGAGATCGCGCGGCGGCCGGAGGCGCTCGGCTGGAAGCTGAGGGCGGAACTCCGGAGCCTGCACCAGGTCCACGAGGTCGAGACCTTCGCGGAACCGGGCGCGAGCCGGGCGGTCACGATCGACGGCAAGGCGGCGGCGCAGGCGGCCTTGGGGCGGATCGCCCGGATGCTCTGGCTGGTGCCGGCGATGGACCGGCTCTGGATCGAGGGGGCCGAGGGGCGGCGGCGGTTTCTCGACCGGATGACGCTCTCGTTCGAGCCCTCCCATGCCGAGGCGGTGCTCGCCTATGAAAAGGCGATGCGGGAGCGGAACCGGCTTCTACGGGACGAGGTGCGCGACGCGGGCTGGTACGCGGCACTCGAGGCGCAGATGGCCGAGGCGGGGGCGGCGATCCAAGCGAACCGTGCCGCCGCGGTGGCGCGGGTGACCGCCGCACAGGCGGGGGCGGAGACCGCCTTTCCGGTGGCGGATCTGACGATCCTCGGGCCGGAAGGAGATGATTTTCCCAATGGTGCCAGTGCGTTGGCTGAAGCTTATAGCGCCGGTCGGAGCCGCGACATGGCCGCGGGGCGCACTCTCATCGGACCGCACCGGGCCGATCTCGGCGCCGTCTATGCGGCCAAGGGCATGCCTGCCGCGCAGGCCTCGACCGGCGAGCAGAAGGCGTTGCTGATCTCGCTCATCCTTGCCAATGCCCGTGCGCTGGCCGAGGATTTCGGGGCGCCGCCGATCCTCCTGCTCGACGAGGTCTCGGCCCATCTCGATGCCGGGCGCCGCGCCGCGCTTTATGACGAGCTTTGTGCATTGGGCGCACAGGCCTTCCTGACCGGGACCGGGGCGGAACTGTTCGAGACGCTGGGCGCCCGGGCGCAGGCGTTCGAAGTGACCGACGACAGCGGGTTGTCGACCGTGAGAGAGAGGGATTTGTCATGACACCACAACGGGTTACGCTCATCACCCTCGGCGTCGACGACCTCGCCCGGTCGCGGGCCTTCTACGAGTCGCTCGGCTGGCATCCGGCCGAGGCGCAGGAGAACGTGGTCTTCTTCCAGATCCATGGCGCGGTGCTCGGTCTCTTCGGACGCGCGGCGCTGGCCGAGGATCAGGGGCGACCCGGTGTGCGGCTCGGGACCGGGGCGATGACGCTGGCGCAGAACTTTTCGAGCGAGGCGGAAGTGGGTGCGGCGTGGAGGGCGGCGGTCGCCGCCGGGGCCGAGGCACTCAAGAAGCCCGAGAAGGTGTTCTGGGGCGGCTATTCAGGCTATTACGCCGATCCCGACGGCCATGTCTGGGAGGTCGCGATGAATCCTTTCTGGCCGCTCGAAGAGGACGGATCGCTGAACATTTCCCGTGCAGCCGACGTGCCGTAAGCGTACAGCGCGCGTACCGACACCGGACGAAGATCGCCATGACCGTCACCCCCGCCTCCCTTCTCCTCTATGCCGGCGCGCTCGGCCTCCTGTGGCTGACGCCCGGGCCGGTCTGGGTCGCGCTCACCGCGCGCGCGCTGTCGGGTGGCTTCGCGAGCGCCTGGCCGCTCGCCGTCGGCGTCACCATCGGCGATCTCGTCTGGCCGCTGGTCGCGATCTTCGGGCTCGCCTGGGTCGTCGATCAGTTCGACCAGTTCATGACGGTCATGCGCTATGTCGCGGTCGTCGTTTTCGTCGTGATGGGCTGGCTCCTGATCCGCCACGCGGGCGAGCCGGTCTCGACCGACCGGCGGTTGACCCGGCCGGGGCGATGGGCGGGGTTCATGGCCGGGATCGCGGCGATCCTCGGCAACCCCAAGGCGGTCCTTTTCTACATGGGCGTGCTGCCGGGCTTCTTCGACCTGCGCCATGTGAGCGCGCCCGACATCGTGGCGATCGCGCTGGCCTCTATGACGGTGCCGCTGATTGGCAACCTCCTCCTGGCACTGCTGGTCGGCGAGGCGCGGAGCCTCTTGAAGTCGCCCCGCGCGCTCTGGCGGATCAACGTGACGGCGGGGGTGATGTTGATCGCGGTCGGGCTGGTGATCGGGCTGGTGGAGGTTTGAAGCCTGAGCCTTGACGGCCGCATCGAGCCCAGAGCGGTCATTCCCAAATTGCCGGTCGCGATTCCTGTTGCTACTTTCCGCCTGCCCATAGATGCAACGAATGATGAGTGTTCGTCTGCAGATGAATTGGAATGCGAGCAGCCGATTTCGAACGGTAGGCCGGGCTCATTGAGCTTTCTGCTTTTGCCGCGCTTTGTCGATGCAGCAAGCGGCGCTTCTCTATGGTCTTGGCATTGATGTATTTTCGTCGTTCGAGGATTGTTTTAGCCCATCCGTGGCAGATGTCGGTCGGGTGAGATTGCCCGGGCACCCTCTTAAAGGGTGCTGTCAGAGAAATGCGAACCAGTTTCCGCAAGGACAGAAACTGCGTTGGTTGAAAAGTACATTGGTGTCATTTCACAAGTTCCATGTGCATGATCTCGAAGGTGGCGCCACCCACCGCGTGAGAAGAAATTGAGCGGTGCAGCGCCACGAAGCCGTGCTTCTCGTAGAACCGCACGGCGTTCAGTGTAGCTTCCACGGTGATCGGACCAGAAAAGCCCTCCGATGCCTTGGCGATTCCCAGGGCTAGCAGGTGCGATCCCAGGCCCTGACCTGCGGCCTCCGGCAAGATGAACATTCGTGTCACCTCGCCAGGCACCGTATCGACGAACCCGACCGCCCTGCCATCCTCTCGCACCGCAACGAACATACGGCCATGCGATATGAGATTTTCATAGAACTCGGGGGTTCTTTCACCCATCCAGTTAATGATCTGCTGTTCCGAGTAGAAGTCTCCGGCCAGCCCTGCAACGGAATCGCGGGTGATCTCGAATACCGAGGCCCCGTCACCGGCGCGTGCAGGCCTTATCACCAGGTTGAGCGAAGCCATCTGCGGAGTCCTGAAGAGAACTATGCTCAGCGATGATGTGGAGGTTACTCTTGGGTCCGCACAGGAGCAATGGACTTGCGGTGACTAAGCCTCCTACAAATAGATGTTACGGACCGGAGGCTACCACAAAGTAGCGAATGCCGCCAACGACTGCTTCGTCCGCAAGACAGCCATCCGCATCAGGAAGGGAGGGTGACGCGACGGGGCAGACGAACTATGTTCCGCGCGCCGTGTTCGACCTCGCCCGCACCCCTAAATCTTGTGGCTTCGGCGTGACAATCCCCCCCGCAGCCCCTATAAGATGGGCAGCAAAAACCGGGGCGAGCGGGCATGACCGACGAGACGCAGAAGCCGAGCGAATACGGCGCCGATTCCATCAAGGTTCTCAAGGGCCTGGAGGCTGTTCGCAAGCGGCCCGGCATGTATATCGGCGACACCGACGACGGCTCGGGCCTGCACCACATGGTCTACGAGGTTGTCGACAACGGCATCGACGAGGCTCTGGCCGGTCACGCCGACTTCGTGCGGGTGCGGATTCACGCCGACAACTCGGTCTCGGTTCGCGACAACGGGCGGGGGATTCCGACCGACATGCACCCGACCGAGGGCGTCTCTGCCGCCGAGGTGATCATGACCCAGCTCCACGCCGGGGGGAAGTTCGACCAGAACAGCTACAAGGTCTCGGGCGGGCTTCACGGCGTCGGCGTCTCGGTCGTGAACGCGCTGTCGGACTGGCTGGAGCTTCGGATCTGGCGGAACGGCAAGGAGCATTACGCCAAGTTCGTGCATGGCGAGACCGCCGAGCCGCTGCGGGTCGTGGGCGATGCCGCGCCGGGCGAGAAGGGGACCGAGGTGCGGTTCCTCGCCGCGTCCAAGGTCAACGATCCGAACGGCACCTTCTCGAACCTCGACTATGTGTTCAAGACGCTGGAGACGCGGCTGCGCGAACTCGCCTTCCTAAATTCCGGCGTGAAGATCATCCTCGAGGACAATCGCGGCGCCGAATTGCAGCGCACGGAGCTTTTCTATGACGGCGGCGTGCGCGAGTTCGTGAAATATCTCGACCGTCACAAGACCTCGGCGATGCCCGAGCCGATCTTCATCACCGGCGAGCGCGGCGGCATCGGCGTCGAGGTCGCGATGTGGTGGAACGACAGCTACCACGAGACGGTGCTGCCGTTCACCAACAACATCCCCCAGCGCGACGGCGGCACGCATCTGGCGGGCTTCCGCGGCGCGCTGACGCGAACGATCAACGCCTATGCGCAATCCTCGGGCATCGCCAAGAGGGAGAAGGTCGACTTCACCGGCGACGACGCGCGCGAGGGGCTGACCTGTGTCTTGTCGGTCAAGGTGCCGGATCCGAAGTTCTCCTCGCAGACCAAGGACAAGCTGGTCAGTTCCGAGGTGCGGCCGGCGGTCGAGAACCTCGTGGGCGAGAAGCTCGGCGAGTGGTTCGAGGAGCATCCCGCCGAGGCCAAGGTGATCGTCGGCAAGATCATCGAGGCGGCCTTGGCGCGGGAGGCGGCGCGGAAGGCGCGCGAGCTTACGCGCAGGAAGACGGCGATGGATGTCGCCTCGCTGCCGGGCAAGCTCGCCGATTGCCAGGAGAAGGATCCGGCTTTGTCGGAACTGTTCCTCGTCGAGGGGGACTCGGCCGGCGGGTCGGCCAAGCAGGGGCGCGAGCGGAAGAACCAGGCGGTGTTGCCGCTCCGGGGCAAGATCCTCAACGTGGAGCGGGCGCGGTTCGACCGGATGCTCGGCTCGGAGCAGATCGGCACGCTGATCACCGCTCTGGGCACCGGGATCGGGCGCGACGAGTTCAACCTCGGCAAGCTGCGCTACCACAAGGTCATCATCATGACCGATGCCGACGTCGACGGCGCCCATATCCGGACGCTTCTGCTCACCTTCTTCTTCCGGCAGATGCCGGAGCTGATCGAGCACGGCCATCTCTTCATTGCCGAGCCGCCCCTTTACAAGGTCGCGCGCGGCAAGTCGGAGGTCTACCTCAAGGACCAGGCGGCCTTGGAGGATTACCTCATCCAGCAGGGCGTCGAGGGCGCGGTGCTGCGGCTCGGCACCGGCGAGGAAATCACCGGCGCCGATCTCTCCCGCGTGGTCGAGGAGGCGCGGGTGGTGCGGAAAAGCCTGATGGCCTTCCCGACGCATTACCCGATGCACATCCTCGAACAGGCGACGATCGCCGGCGCGCTGGTCGCGGGCCGGGTCGATGCCGATGCGCAGGGCGTGGCCGACGAGGTCTCGCGCCGGCTCGACGAGGTGGCGGTGGAATACGAGCGCGGCTGGCAGGGCCGTCCGACCCAGGACCACGGATTGAGGTTCTCGCGCTCGCTCAGGGGCGTCGAGGAGGTCCGCACGCTCGACGGCCAGATCCTGCGCTCGGGCGAGGCGCGGCGGCTCGCGACCCATACCGCGGCGTTGCAGGAGGTCTATGGCGGCATCGCGAAGCTGGTGCGCAAGGACCGCGAGCAGCTCATTCACGGGCCGATGGAGCTGCTGGCGGCGATCCTCGCCGAGGGCGAGAAAGGGCTGACGCTGCAACGCTACAAGGGCCTCGGAGAGATGAACCCCGAACAGCTCTGGGAAACCACGCTCGACCCCGCGGCGCGGGTGCTGAACCAGGTGAAGATCGACGACCTCGCGGAGGCTGACGACATCTTCACCAAGCTCATGGGCGACGTCGTGGAGCCACGGCGGGAGTTCATCCAGCAGAATGCGCTGAGCGTCGAGAATTTGGACTTCTGAGCCAATGTAGGTCCTATCGCGACCGAGTTCGGCGGTCGCAAGGATGTCTGTCCCGATCGGGTGGCCTGTTTCAGGGGTCAATACCCGTACTTCGCCGGGATCATTTCCAAGGCAGCGTCACCTTTGCATAAGGGGTGACGTGATACTGCAACGCCGACAGTCGCGCGCCGGCGACTTCCGGACAGGCACTGGAGCCAGCGGCCAACACCTCGGCTCCGTGCTCGACGGGTGGGTTCGTCGGGTCGCAAAGCGACCCAACTGAAGAGGCTCTTTTGCAAAGCGCATCCAGCAGGCGAACCGAGTGCAGCATCGGGCATGGGAGAGACACCAGCGCCTCGGCAACCCCTTCTTCGGCACTGTCCGCTTCATTGGCGGCGCGCCAGGCGCGATCCAACTGTTTGAATGTGATGACCAGCTGAGCGATGCTCTGCCCGGAATGGGCGATCGCGTTATCATGAAAGACGATCGCCGCCGCGACGCCCCAGGCTGGCCGGTCCGCGATGGCCAGTTTGCTGCCCAGTTGCCAGAGCGCGCCGTCATTTTCGCCATGAACCATGGCGGCCTCCCAGGCCGTGCGGGCAAGGGCGAGATCTGCGGCATCTCCACTGTTTTGATATGCCTCCAGGTGAAGCTGCGCCTCGATGCGTCGCAAGGACGGGTCGAACGGGTTGTCGGGCGCCAGTGCGGCAATATGGGCAAGGACCAAGTCTGATGTTTTTGCGCGCAAATCGGAACGCATGGTGAGCGAGGCGATCTGGTCAGCGATGATCACATAGGTTTGGAGGTCCGTCGTCGCGGGCAGCGCGCTGTGGTGCCATGCGATCAACTGGTCGGGCTGCCAAGTGGTCGGGTTCTCGGCAAATACAGCGTGTTTGGCGCGCGCCCAGTCAAGCTCCGGGTCGTCGATCTGCTTCAACGCCTCGGCCGCCGCCGCGTACACATCTCCGACAAGACTATGGCGCATGGCCGCTTCGACCACGCACCTGTCGACGCCGTAGTCGGCAATCAACCGCACAAGTGAAAAGCACAAGCCGACCGCGGTCCGCTCGCGATCGGGAGACCATCCCTGGGTCGCTGCGATAATGATCCGGATGCTATCGGCCTCCGGCGCTGACGCCATCATGAGGTCGAGCATCTCGCCGAACCTGCCTGGATCCGGAAACGCTTCACCCAAGCGGAACCAGGCATCCTGGGCGGGCGTATAGTCATCCGAAAGCGCGAGCGCCTCGCCGATGAGACGGCTGGCGTCTTCCCTTGCCGCGCTCCAGGCCGCCAAGCCGAACGGCGAAACCGGTTCGTGATAGCGTCTTTCCAGGTTGCCGGTCGCTTCCAATATCTTGATCGCCCGCCATGCTGCGGCCGTCGCGGCATAGACCGACTCCGGGTAGCTTTCTTTCCAGCGCATGATCACTGCTCCCCGTTCGGGGTGCGTGGTCTCAAACAGGCGCGCATGCACGTCGCGGAGAGTTCGTGCGCTACCGCCCTTGCGCTGCTCGTCGTGAAGGGCGCCCAGCGTTTGCTCCAGTCCCTGTATGTCACCGGCATCGAGAAGAGCGCGTACCTGCTCAACAGGTTCCTGCGCCAGAGACGGCTGCGCAAGCGCGAGGAGCAGCAAGGTCAGTGCAAAACGGATCATAGGTCACCTGAGAGGAAGTGCGAAACGGGTACCGGCTCGAATGCGAGTTCCTCGATCGGTGCTGTCCGCTCCCAGGCGCAGGCATCGGCGCTGGTCATGATGCGTTTAACCCCCATCGTGTCCTCAGTATTCCAAGCGGAGCCGTCGCAACCAGGATCGTCCGGCCGGTAGTCGCAGATATGTTCGTAAAGCCGCTGCGCGCGAAACATCGGGCACAGCACGACACCGTCGCCCAAATCCGACAATGTCGCCCAGGGTGGAAGCGGGTCGGATTCGCTCGCCAGTTTGTGCATCTGGCGGAGATAAACGAGATAGGATCCGAGCTCGGCAGGGCTATGATTGCTGTAGTAGATCTGATTGACCTTGTAGGGTCCGATCAGTGCGGGCCTGGCCGAATTCCCTTGATAGCCTTCCAGTCGCTCGCCCGCCCTCCAGGTCTCAGGCAGGTAGGCTCCGTGGACCAGCATCGCGCGCCACAGCTCGTTCGCTTCTTCCATCTGGTCGGGCCCGTCGCCTGGCCGCACCAAGTCGAACATCGAGGTTAGAATTCGGCCGAGGATACGATAGTTCTGCGGATCGTCCGGAAGCCGTTCTCTGAGTGTTTCCAGCAATGCCTCTTCGGCTTCGATCTCGAAGAAAGGCTGCTTGAACAGGAACGCAATCGTGCGCAGGGAGCTGTCGAAGTGGTCGATTGACACGTTGGGCCCCAGCGTAGCCATAAGGATCCGCATGGACTCTTCGGCCGCTTCTGGCTTTTCGCGCCATTCATTCAAGTATGCGTTCGCCCGAGCAAAGTCGAGAAAGTCGTCGTCACTCTGCTCAAGTGCCGCGAGTGCGCGTTGCCTCAGCTCGCCGCCATGTCTGCTGCCGAACGTAATGTAGATCAGGCAAGCTTCTTCATCGAACTCGGCAAGCCGGTCGATCGCATCCTTGCAGAGACTGAGTTGCTCTCCGAACCCGCCGCCCCACATTGGCGAGAGAGCCGTCAGCCCGAGCGTTAGGGTGTGGCGATCTGGCGCGACATCGAGCGCGTGATCAACAATCGCGGGCACCATGGCTTGGCCACCAAGGTACTGGGCGAGAACGATCGACAGATCGAGCGCCGGCACGAAGTTCGGATCCTCGGATAGAGCACGCCTGACCATGTCCTTCGACAGAAAAAGCTCTTCGCGATGTGCCGCCATGGCCTCACGAGATGTCCGCCCAACGAACTGCGTCCCCCGGTACAAGTCCGCACGGTGGAAGTGTGTCCAGGCAAGGGCGGCCGCGGCAAAGGGCGAGTCCGGATATGCTGCGAGCCAGGCCCCTTGCTGCGCGAAGCGGTCGCTATTCGCCGTTACAAACAACGCCCCATAGAAATCGCGCAATTCGGAGAAGTCGCGCGTCTCAAGCGCCGTTTCACTCAATCCACCGATGATGGATTCGACTGTCGCGAAATCACCCGCCGCCAGACCTTGACGCGCGTCATTAACCGATGTCTGAGCCCCCGCCGGTGCGGTAACAAGTAAAAGTACCAAAATGGCGATTGAATGAAATCGCTCCACAATTACCTCGCGAATGCACTCACCACTACTCGCCTCAAAAGCTCCGATTGAATCGTGGCAAATGTGTGGCGGCAGCGAGGGACGTTCGCCAGGGCGTTGTTGCGCAATTCGCGCTTTAGGCGTGACTTCCCCTTTCCCCGATCTGGTCAGGCCACGCGGACGATTTCGGCGGTGCGGAAACCTCCCGGGAACCGTGGATGATACAGCCAGCTACATGCGGTCGGTTCCTGACCTGCTCCTCGATTGGCCAGGAGGCTTCGGCAGGGAAGTGATACGGCGCTGGAAGCACTCTTCGAGGAAGGGACAGACAGCATCGCAGCGCCTTGGCCGATGGTATCAGCAACTCTTCTCGTTCTCCGGCCCCGCATGCGAAGGTGCTGCAGGAGCGTGTTGTGTCGACGGTCGCCACGAACTTCGGGAACCCCTATGCGCAGAGGGGAAACATCCTCGACGAGCGCTGGATTTCAGCCGCCGAAGCGGCTCGGCGCCTGGGTGTACGAGCCGAGCGGGCTGTCGCCGCCGTCGCGGCGTACCTCGCCAGCGCAAAGCGGTTGGGGTGCCTTGCTGATATGCGCTCCGGGGTGCGAAAGGCGGACATTCGCTGCCGAGATTACGAACGGCCGAATTGGTGTCGTCTGCAGACTGGCGGCTGATAATGTGGGATCTCAAAAAGGGCGCACCCGCTAATACTGAGCGTCCGCTATGGATACCGGCGAGCGAAGCCGCGAGGCAGATTGGTATCCGCGCGGAGCGTCTTGTTTCGGCGGTGTCGGCGCGAGGTCGAGGGTCGCGTGTCCCGGAAGGGGATCGGCCATCGTCATAGCTCGGTGCGCGAGTCCGTCATTCGGGAGATTCAGCTCAACCGGCGTGATTATCTCACTGGCCTCGAAACGGGCGAGATGCTTGGCCTGTCGAAGAACCAGTTTCGGCTCTTTGTGGCCGCCGGGCTGCACCAGTCCTACGCTCCATCCGATCGCCCGGCGTTGACCGATGGCCCCTATCGTCGGTCCGAGATCCGTACGCTCGTCTACCGGATCATCGGGCGCGCGCAACCGTCCGATGACGACACGATCGCTTCCACGAGATCAATCTGCGTCGCACGACGGACCGAAAGGCGATCCTGGCCGCCGACAATGCCATCGCGACGGGGAAACTGCGCTGCGTACCGCCGAGGGAGATCGCACGCCTCGGTGATCTCCGTTTTCCCGCGCGCGATGCGCTCGCTATCACGACATCGGTTTCTCGGCATGTCATCCTGACCGCCAACGATGTTGCTGCGGCGATCGGTTGCAAGGCGCAGTGCGTTGCGCATCGGTGCAAGGAAGGTCTCTTTGCCGCAGACTGCCGGGAAACAGCGGGCAAGATCACATTCGCGCCCTCACCGGATTCCTGTCACGCTACACCCCGCTTTCCGTTCTGGCGCGACAGATGTCGACGTCTTCACAGCATCTGAAGAAGCGGTTGATCGATGCGGGCCTCGTACTGCCCGGCAGTTTCCTCGACGGCGCCGTTCGCAGGGGGCCACCTTGTGAGAATCGTCGATCTGACGAAGTCTATGACCGCGCAAGCGGTGAGCAAAGGGAGCATGCGATGCTGCCCTTGTCGGCTGCTATCGTGGCGCATCGCGCAAAACTCCCGCAATGGGTGGTCACAGACCTGACCGTCAAGCGTCAGGAGCAGCATTGTGAGCCGGGACAGCAGATTTCTTAGCCCGATCTTGCGGCATGCACCGGAGCGGATCGGCCTGCAACTCGACAAGAACGGGTGGGTGTCGATCGACAGTTTGTTACGCGATATGAAGCAGTCTGGACAGCCGCTTACGAGAGGGCCGCTCGATGAGATCATTACGACGAGTGACAAGCAGCGTTTCACGCTGTCTGACGACGGTTTGAGGTCAAGGGCTGCCCAAGATCATTCGATCAAGGTCGATCTCGATCTGCCGCCCGCAGAGCCTCCGGAGGTTCTCTGTCGCGGAACCGCGCGGGCAAATCTCGACCGGATCATTGCCGAGGCTTGCTGCCGGGGCAGCGGCGTCATGTCCACCTGTCACTCGACCCCGAGACCGCCGGCGCCGTCGGGCGGCCTCATGGCAAGCCCACGGTATCACGTGTAGAGGCCGGCAGGATGCATCGAGACGGCCGTGTATTCTTCCTGGCCGACAACGGCGTCTGGATCACTGGAAATGTTCCGGCGGTGTACCTGACGTTCGGGATCGCATGAGGTCGACAACGCGCAGGTTCATCCGATCAGCGTCGCCCATTCCAGGCCGAAGCGCTGAAGATACTTCCTGAGGCGGTCGGCGTCGTTTGTAGTCTTGCGTTGCTTGCGCGAGACGGAGAACAGTTGACGGCCGGCATCGCTCAGGCTGGAGGAGCGTCGGCAAGTGCGGACAACTTCCGAAAGCTGCGCGCGGTCGAAAGGGTCGATGGCGGCTGCGGCGTCACCGAGGATATCTGCGAGCAGGCGATAATCGTCGTCCGCATCGGCACCCTGCCAGCCCTCCCGGAGGCCCTCAATCTCCTCCTCGACCATTGCGCGGGTGATCCGGCCGCGCGGGGCGAGGGTGCAGAGCCGGCGGATCGAACTGCCGAAGTCGCGGAAATTGCCGGGCCAGAGCGTGGCGGGATCGCGGGCAAAGCGCAGGTATAGGTCGCGCGCATCGGTGTTGAACCCGACCTGCGCGGCAAGCTCGCGTTCGGCACGAGCGAGTTCGTAGATCAGGTTCGCCTCGATATCCTCGCGACGCTCTCGCAGGGCGGGCAAGCGAAAGCGCCACATGTTGAGCCGCGCCAGAAGGTCGGGGCGGAACCGGCCCTCGGCCGTCAGCCGCACCGGATCGCGGCTGGTGCCGGCGATGACCTGGAAGCGGCTCGTGACTTCGTGATCGGAACCGAGCGATAGTAACGCCCAGTCTCGATCGCATGGAGAAGGGCGGCCTGTTCGTCCATCCCCAGTTCGTCGATCTCGTCGAGAAAGAGCACTCCACCGCTCGCCTCGTGCAGAAGCCCGCCGCGCTCGCTCCCCGCCTGCCCGGTATGGCTACGCCTTTGCCCGAAGAGCGTCGCCAGCGCCAAGCTGCCGCGCAGGGTGGCGCAGTTGATCTGCACAAGACGCCCATTCACCCGCCGCCTTTGCAGCTTCAGTTCGTAGATCCGCTGCGCCAGTTCGGTCTTACCGGTGCCGCTTTCGCCTAATAGCAGGATCGGCGCATCGGACGTGCCCGCGACCAGTTCGGTCCGGTCGATGACAGCGTTGTAGGCCGGGCTCTTCGTCTCGATCCCGCCTTTCAGCAAGTCGCTGTATTCTGTGGATCAGCATGCAAAATTGACTCCCATCTTGGGGTGATCGGCGTCCAAAAGTGACCCCCCTGATATTTCTGATCAGAAGCTTCCTCAAAGACATGAGGGAGCAGTCAGGGGATGTTGGTTGTGGAGACGATCGCGAAGATCAGGCGCGCGCATTTCGTCGAGGGCAAGTCGATCAAGCAGATCTGCCGCGAGTTGCGGTTGCCGCGGAACACGGTGCGGAAAGTCATCAGATCGGGCGCGACCGAGTTCACCTATGACCGCACGACGCAGCCGCGTCCGAAGATTGATCCCTGGCGGTCCGAACTGGATGACATGCTGGCCGAGAATGCCCGACGGCCGAAGCGGGAACGCCTGACGCTGATCCGGGTCTACGAGGAGCTGCGCAACCGCGGCTACGGCGGCGGTTATGATGCGGTGCGGCGCTACGCGGCCAGGTGGTCGAAGGCGACACAGGAGGCGTCGGCCAGCGCCTATGTCCCGTTGAGCTTCGATCCGGGCGAAGCCTACCAGTTCGATTGGAGCCATGAGATCGTGATCTCTCGACGGCGTGACCACGACGGTCAAGGTCGCCCATGTCCGTCTCTGCCACAGCCGTATGCCGTTTGTGCGGGCCTATCCCCGCGAGACCCAGGAGATGGTGTTCGACGCGCACGACAGGGCCTTCGCGTTCTTCGTGGAGCCTGCGCCCGGGGCATCTACGACAACATGAAGACGGCGGTGGACACGATCTTCGTTGGTAAGCATCGCGCCTACAATCGCCGGTTCCAGCAGATGTGCGGGCACTATCTGGTCGAGCCGCCGTCCATTGGGCTTGAACCAATGGCGCCACAATGAACGGCCCTGCACCCCGGCTTCGGGTTGGGAGAAGGGCCAGGTCGAGGACCAGGTGGGCGTGCTCCGGCGGCGGTTCTTCGTGCCCCGGCCGAAGTTCAGATCCTATAGCGAACTGAACGCCTAGCTTGAGGACCGATGCGTCGCCTATGTCAAGGCGAACCGGCACCCCGACGTCCCAGACAAGCCGATCTGGGAAGTGTTCGAAGCCGAGCGGTCGAGCCTGGTGCCTTATGTCGGCCCGTTCGACGGATTCCATGCCGTCCCGGCGTCGGTGTCCAAAACCTGCCTCGTGCGCTTCGACAAGAACCGCTACTCGGTCGACGCCCGTGCGGTTGGTCGGCCCGTAGAGATCAGAGCCTATGCCGACAGGCTGGAATGCTGGCAGGATGGTCAGGTCGTGGGCCGGCACGATCGGGCCTTCGGCCGCGACAAGACGATCTACGATCGACTCCATTACATCCCGGTTCTGACGCGCAAGCCCGGCGCACTGCGCAACGGGGCGCCGTTCAAGGACTGGGATCTGCCAGCGGCCCTGAGGCGTGTGCAGCGCAAGCTGGAACGCCAGCCTGGTGGTGATCGACAGGTGGTCGAGATACTCGGGGCCGTGCTCATTGATGGGCTGGACGCCGTCGAAGCCGCCTGCGCCGAGGCCCTGTCTCACAACGTCCATTCCGCCGGCGTCGTTCTGAACATCCTGGCGCGCCATCGCGAGCCGCCGCCGCCGCTGACAATCGCGACGCCGGATGCGC